>JARFQZ010000076.1 GCA_029287515.1 Lysobacterales bacterium | reverse complement strand
GCCCCAGGGTTTCGATGCGATCATGGTGCACGCAACCCTGGCGGTTCTGAAACCGAAAGAGCTCAAAGCCCGCCTGCGGGGCCGGGGAGCCGAGGTGCCGCAGCGCCGCGCCAAGCGGTACCTGAATAAATTCGATTCGGTCTGGAGTCTGCAGTCTTTCCTGTTATCCGAGGCCGATCGCTGTGACGTGCCGATCATAACCAATCATGACAAGGACAAGGCCATTCAGCAGATAATCCTGCATATCATTCACGAGATCCGCCGCCATTTTGATGGTAGTCCGCGGGACGTATTCGGAACGGTTGTTGAGGACCTGAAGGACCAGGCCGAAACGGAACCGTGGTATCAGTTGTTGCCACATTTGGGTGACTGACAGTACTTTGAGCAGAGCGCATCACAAATGTGCCATCGTAATCCTGGATGGCCTGGGTGATCTTCCCACCGCTCAGCTGGGGGGAAAGACGCCGCTCGAGGCGGCTGACACCCCTGTGATGAATCGCCTGGCGGGTGCCGGGCGTTATGGGCTGGTGGACCCCATCGGCCCAGGTATCGTTCCCAATACTCATTCTGGCTGTGGTGTCCTGTTTGGTGTTTTGCCCGAAGACGTGGCAAAACTGAAGCGCGGCCCCGTAGAAGCTTCCGGCGCCGGCAGGGTTCTGCAGCCAGGCGAAATCGCACTGCGCACCAATTTTGCTACGCTGGAAGCTACAGGCGCGGGACTGAGAATCGTCGACCGGAGAGCGGGGCGTATCGATGCCGATACGGAAACGCTGGCGTCTGAACTCCGCAGTGTTGACCTGGGGGATGGAGTCATCGCCGAACTGCACCCGACCGATCAGCACCGTTGTGTACTGGTCCTGTCCGGCCCCGGTTTGAGTCCGGCCATCAGCGATACGGACCCGGGAGACGGGGGGATGCCCGGCTTTCTTCAATACAGCCGGCCACTGGATGTTTCGGCACGCAAAACGGCGGAAAAGCTGAACCTTTTCATCGACAAGGCACATAAGATGCTTGTCAGTCACCCCGTGAACAGGAAGCGGGTATTGGAGGGAAAACTCCCTGCTACCGGGATTCTGACTCGCGGCGCCGGCGAAGGATTCGGCTTGAACAACATCGTACAGAAGCGTGGCTTGAAAGCCGTGGTAGTGGCCGGCTGCAACACGGTGATCGGCCTCGCCAGAACCGTTGGATTCGGTACGCGGTCAGATCCCCGGTTCACCGCGGCAGCCGATACGGATCTGCAGGCCAAGGTGGAAACCGTTGTGGCTGCATTCGAGGATCACGACCTGGTATACGTTCACATCAAGGCGCCGGATCTGTTTGCACACGACCACCAGCCGGATAACAAAAGACGTTTCCTGGAGTGCGTCGACGAAGCGCTGGAGCGCCTTGAACAGGCGGGTAGTATGATAGCGATCGCCGCGGACCATAGCACCGACAGCAATTCCGGTTCGCACACGGCAGACCCGATACCTGCGCTGATCTACAATCCTGCCGATCCGGCTACCGTGGCGGCACCGGTCGATTTTGGAGAAAGCCTTTGTGCCGGTGGCAACATGCAGCGCCAGAGCAGCCATGAATTGCTTACAAGGGTGCTTGGAGCCCTGGCTACTAATCGAATGTCAAATTGAGTGAGTGAGGAATAGAGTAATGAAGCTTTTGAACCGCTTGTTGCCTGGTGCGCTGCTATTTGCAGCGTGTTCCCTGTCAGCCATTGTAAATGCCGATGAATTCACCATCGAAAACTGGAAATCGCGGGTGGAAGCCGGCGGCAACATGGACCATTACGGCCGCCTCTACCTGGAATTTCTGTTGGAGGAGAACCCGGTCAGCGGCGGCGGGTACGGTATCCATGGAATCGAGGGTGACCCGTCCTGGTATGACCGCAGGCTGCCGGACGTCTCACATGCTGCGGCAGCCGAAGGGATGGCGGCCCGGAAATTTTTCCTGGAGAAGCTCGATGCCATCGACACCAAAAAACTCGGCCGTCCGGACCAGATTGACCTGCATATCCTGAAAAACCAGGTTGCGCTGGACCAGTTGCAGGAAACGCACCTGGGTACGCTGACCAACCCCCTGAACTACGTAACAACACTGGGGCAGGGCATGTCGGGCCTGGTTTTTCGCGATTATGCACCTATCGAGGAGCGTCTGCGGAGTTTCGGCGCCCGCTGTAAGGCGACCGGAAAATACCTGGAAGGGGTTCGGGCTGCATTATCGCCGCCCGACGTCCGGCCCAGCCTGATGAACAAGACCATGACGGCTTCCAGGCTGGGTGGAATGACAGGCGAAGGGTCGCTTTACAAAAAGACCCTGCCGGATCTGGTGGAGAATTCCGGGCTGGATGAGAAGACCCGGGCGAAAATCCTCGAGGCCTGTACCGTGGCGGTGGATGACATCAACCGCTTCGCCTTGTGGTTCGATGAAACCGTAGCGCCTCGCGAAGACGGGGAATGGAGGCTGGGGCCGGAACTCTACGACCAGAAGTACAAGCTGCAGATGGACTATCCGCTGGGTCCGGAGGAACTGTTGGCCGAGGCGGAGAGGTGGCTGGATCAGAAAGGCGGGGAGCTGGTCAGCGTGGGCCGAAAAATTCACGACGAGTACCTCGCAGATGAAATCGAGGCCGGCAAGGTCAAAAAAGCCGCGGATATTGACGATCAGCAGGTGGTGAAGAACATTTTCGCCAAGATGTCCGAAGACCGCTCGACCACCGAGACCCTGATCGCAGACAGCTACGCGATGGCGGATTCCATCATCAGTTTCGTGGAGGAGCAGAACCTGATGGATCTGCCCCCGGCGTCGAAACTGCGGATCGAAGACATACCGCCTCACTTGCGTGGGACTACCGTGGCGATGATCGCAACCGCCCCCCCGTTCGAGCCGCACCTTGAATCCGTTTGGTTCTGGGACCTGGAGTTTCTCGCCAGTTCGCCTGATTTCCTGAAGGAATACAACAGGCCGGCGCTGGCCATGGTTTATATCCACGAGGGGGTTCCGGGCCATTTCGTGCAGCTTGAGTATTCAAATCGCTTCGAGCGAGTTATTCCCAAGGTGTTCTGGAACGGCCCGATGGTGGAAGGTTGGGCGAGTTACATTGCCACCCAGCTGGTGGATGTCGGGTTCACGATCTACCCGGATGACCCGGTGGGTCACGAGCTTCAGCAAATGGTCGATGACAAGCTGATCCTGCGCGCGATCATCAACGCCATTATCGACCTCAGGCTGCACCGTACCGGCTGGCCCGAGGAAGAGGCGGTGAAACTGATGATCGAGAAAGGCTTCCAGGAAGAAAGCGAGGCCAGGGGTAAACTCGCCCGGGCCAAGCTGAGTTCAGTCCAGTTGGCGACGTATTTCGCGGGTCACCTGGCGATCGAAAAAATCCTGGCCGAGTACAAGGCGCTGAAAGGCGATTCTTTCAGCTGGAAAGATTTCAACGAGCGTCTCGTGAGTGCAGGGTCACCCCCGTTTTTCGCCACCCGCGAGTACATGCTGCAATCCGGCCGCTAATCCTCCTCGGCGTCGAGCCACTCGGCATAGGCGCTGATGTACTTGGTGGCGTCGTCGGGTGAGATCACCACGGCCGTGCCGGTGTTCGAAGCACCGATGATGGCCGCCGCGTGCAGCAAGGCGCCGGTAGTGGGACCGACCATGATGCCGTCCTCGCGGGCCAGCCTGATACCGGCGCGGTAGGCATCGCTGTCCTCCACTTCCACGATCTCATCGATCAGGGAGTAGTCCAGGATCTTGGGCTGGTGCTCCGCCGGCAGATTCGAAATTTTCTTTATGCCGGAGAGCTTATGCGCCCTGGATGCCGGCTCGACACCAATGATCTTCACATCGGGATTGCGCTCTTTCAGGTAGCGGGCGACACCGGTGATGGTGCCGCAGGTGCCGAAAGCGGCGAAGAAATAATCAATTTTTCCTTCTGTCTGATTCCAGATTTCCGGCCCGGTCGTGCGGTAATGGGCTTCCACATTGAGCTCGTTCTCGTACTGGTTGGGGCTGACATACTTGCCGTTGTATGCCGCGCTCTCGACCATGCTTTTGACCACCCCGCGTGCGCCTTCGGTTGGAAACAGGGGGCAAAGTTCATCTTCGACTTCCAGCAACCCGGCGCCCAGGAATCGCAGCAATGCTTTCTTTTCCTCCGGTGTGCCGTC
>JARFQZ010000326.1 GCA_029287515.1 Lysobacterales bacterium | reverse complement strand
GTCACCGGGTTTACTCCTTGCCACGTGGCCCCAGCCCACGTCATCCGGGGTCGAGGAACCATCCGTGTCAGATCCCACGTGCAGGTAGCCTTTCTCCAGCCGAAGCACCATCAGGGCCTCGACTCCGTAAGGCGCAATGCCATGGGGACTGCCTGCCTGGATGAGGACTCCGAGGAACGAATTGGCGTACCTCGCCGGAACGTTGATTTCGAAACTCGTCTCCCCGCTGAAGCTGACCCGCACGACCCGCGCATCGAGCCCGGCGACCTTCCCTGCGGCGACGGACATGTGTGGAAATGCCGCCGAGGAAAGGTCCAGGTCGGTGCCGAGCGCATTGATTACTTCTCTGGACCGGGGTCCGGCGACCGTAAAATTGGCCCACTGGGTGGTCATGTCATCGATCACGACCTGCAGATCCCGCCACTCGCACTGCAGCCACTCCTCCATCATGGCTGCGATTCGCGCAGCCCCTCCCGAGGTGCTGTTGACCAGGAAATGATTTTCAGCCAGCCGCACGAATACGCCGTCGTCGATGATGACGCCATTTTCGTTCAGCATCAGCCCGTAGCGCGCGCGGCCGATTTTCAGGGTAGTCACGTTGTTCATGTAGATACGATCGAGGAATTCCGCCGCGTCGGGGCCCCGGACCTCGATCTTGCCGATCGGCGAATTGTCGAACACCCCGACCGCTGAACGCACGGTTTTGACTTCCCTGCAAATGGCCGCATCCGGAGATTCTCCGTCACGCAGGTAGTAATCGGGGCGTTGCCAGCCATAGTCCTCGAAGCAGGCATTCAGTTCCCGGTGAGCCTGGTGCGCGGGCAGGTAACGCCTGGGTGCGTAGAATTCACCGGTGTTTCGCCCGGCGATCGCTCCGAGGGTCACCGGCACGTAGGGAGGGCGAAAGGTCGTCGTGCCGACCTCTCCGGTCGGGCGTCCGGTCAATGCGCCAAGTACAATAAATGCATTCAGGTTGCCGGTTTTACCCTGGTCCACGGACATTCCCGTCGTGGTGTAACGCTTGAAATGCTCAACCGAGACATAACCCTCACGCACGGCCAGCTCCGCATCCCCATACGTAACGTCGTGGGCCAGGTCGATCCACTGCCTGCGCCTGGAGGGCGCCAGGCTGGCGGGTCCGACCCTGCGGGATTCGGCGATGTGGTCCGTTACCACGGGCGGTTGTGGCGGCTCACATTCGGCGCCAAGCAGCCCGGCAACAGTTCCCGCTGCCCGGATTGACTCCGCCAGCAACTCTTCCAGGGCGGCCGTGCCGTTGGCGGATCCCGTAACGCTCATGCCGTCGGGCAATTCGTTCGGGATAAAACTTTGTGAAACGTCATCGAACCGCAAGGTGCCGCGGGCATGCGCCAGCAGGTGAACGCGGGGCGCCCACCCGCCGGAAACAGCGAGCAGGTCGCATCGGTGTGTGCCGAGATCACTTCCGTCCCGGCCTTCGACTTTTACTGCCCGGATACCCTTGTTGCCACGGGTGTCGCCAATCCGGGCATCACTTAACAGCCTGGTACCCAGGTCGGAAAGGCGCTGCTGCAATGCGCCATCGACCTCTTTTCGGGTATCGACCAGCAGCCCCACCTCCACCTGCTCGCGCGCCAGGTCGAACACCGTTTGGTAAGCAGTATCGTTATTGGTGACGACCACCACCGGCGCACCAGGCCGGACGGCGTAGCGGTTTAGGTACTGGCGGACTGCGCCCGCCAGCATGATGCCGGGCCGGTCGTTGTTTGGAAAAATCAGTCCCTGTTCTATGGCCCCGCTGGCCAGCAGGATATGTTTTGGGCGTACGGTCCAGAAACACTCACGCCACTGATTGTTATTTCCTCTTTGCAGCAGCGTGGTGACCCTGTGATCGTATACACCGGTCACGGTGGTGCGGGGCAAACAGATAACATTGCTCATCCCATCCAGCTCATCGGTCACCCGGCGGACCCAGTCGGCGCAGGGATCGCCGTTGAGCTCGTACTGTTCCCAGTTAAGGGAACCGCCGAAACATTCGGTCTGTTCCGCGATAATGACCCGGAGACCTGCAGTGCCGGCGGTCAGGGCCGCCATAAGCCCTGCCGGGCCGCCACCACAAATCAGCAAGTCGCAATGGGCATTGAACTGCTCATAGTGATCGGGATCCGGTTCCGTCAGGGGGCGACCCAGGCCCGCGGATTTTCGGATCATTCCTTCCCACGTTTGCCAACTGGGCCATTTGAATGTCTTGTTGTAGAAACCGGCGGGCCATAAGGCATGACTGAAATCAACCAGTCTGCCAACGTCAAAATCCACGGAAGGCCAGCAATTCTGGCTGTTCGCGACCAGGCCGTCGGACAGTGGCACCATCGGAGCCCGGCAGGTGGGTACTCTGGATGCACCTTGCCCGGTTTCTACCAACGCGCAGGGTTCTTCCTCTCCGGCCGTGAAAATACCTCGCGGCCGGTGATATTTGAAACTGCGCCCCACGACACGGACGCCATTTGCAAGCAGGGCGGATGCCAGTGTATCGCCTTCATAGCCGGTGTAAGGTTTGCCGTTAAAGGTGAAGCGGACGGGCCGGGACCGGTCGATGACGCCTCCTGATTTCAGCCGCGCCGTCTCAGCCATTGACAGATCCAATCCGGCGAGAGCCGACGATTTCATGCGTGCAGGTGTCGCGCGTCACGTTGAACCATTGACGACAGCCGTAGCTGTGAACCCAGAGTTCCTCGTGACGGCCTTTTACGTTATCCCGGTAGAACAGGTATTCCGCCCATTCCTCATCGCTGAGCTGATCAGGATTCTCCGGGCGCCTCGCCCGGCTCTCGCCGCCAAAGCGGAACTCGTCCTGGTCTCTGATACCGCAATATGGACATGGAATTCTTAGCATTTACAACACCATAAAATACTTTTCTAACTTAATTAGTGAGCAACTCCGGAGGCCGCTCCTTCGTCGATCAGCCGCCCTGAGCTGAAGCGGTCCAACTGGAATGGGCGCAGCAACTCGTGCGGGCGGTCGTTGGCCATGGTGTAAGCCAGGCAATCGCCACCTGCCGGAATGGCCTTGTAACCGCCCGTGCCCCAGCCGGTAGAAATATACAGGTTTTCCACCGGCGTTTTACCGACGATGGGGCTGACATCGTACGCCATATCGCAGACGCCGGCCCACACCCGCATCATGCGCAGCCGGCTGAAAATCGGCATCAACTCCACCAGCGCCGCAAAATTGTGTTGTTGCGTGTCCAGGCTGCCACGTTGTGCATATGAGTTGTAAAGGTCAGCACCGCCGCCAGTAACCAGTTCACCTCGATCCGACTGGCTGACGTAGGTGTGAATCTGCGCTGACATCATGACCGTATCGAAAATGGGTTGCACGGGTTCGGTCACCATGCCCTGCAGGGCGATGCTGGTAATCGGTAAACGCAAGCCGGCCATGTCAGCAAGCTGGCTGGTATGGCCTGCTACGCAAAGGGCAAACCTGTCGCCGGAAATATCGCCCTTGCGGGTCTGGAGCGACTCGATCCTGCTGTCGGAAGTCACCATGCCCGTGACCTCACACTGCTGGATGATGTCTACCCCGGCCGCGCTGGCTTGCCTGGCGTAGCCCCAGGCCACCGCGTCGTGGCGCGACATTCCGCCGCGCTTCTGGATGAATCCTCCCCGGATGGGAAAACGGCAATCCAGGTTGATATGGGGTGCATACTTCCTGATCTCCCCACGGTCCAGCATTTCCGAATCTATGCCGTTCATCCGGATTGCATTGGCCCAGCGGCGATAGATTTCCAGTTCGTGCATGCTGTTGCATACCGACAACACGCCGCGCTGGCTGAACATCACGTTGAAATTGAGTTCCTGTCCCAGGTCTTCGAACAGCTGGAGGGAGTGTTCGTAGAAAGCGCCGCTTTGCGGGTAAAAATAGTTGGATCGGCAAACCTGCGTGTTGCGACCGCTGTTACCGCCTCCCAGGTAATCCTTTTCCAGTACCGCGACGTTTTTCACTCCCTGGTACCTGGCCAGGTAGTAGGCCGTGGCCAGGCCGTGTCCGCCAGCGCCCACGATGACGACGTCATAGTGTTTCTTCGGCTCAGGGTCCTGCCATGCCCGGGTCCAGTTCCGGTGGCCCGAAAATGCGTTTCGCAGGATCGACAGGGCGGAGTAGTGACTCATTTATTGATATCGGTCCTGGCACTGCCGCCCCACACCGCCCCGGCGGCGGCGCCGACAATTCCAGCCTGGTTGCGCAGCTCTGCGGGCACGATCCGGGCCCGTTTCAGTTGATCCTCCGAGATAAATTTATGGTGCTTTTTGCTGATGCCGCCGCCGATGATAATCAGCTGGGGTGAAAACACCTGCTCGACATGTTCACAGAACTCGTGGAGGCGCTCCCGGTATTCATACCATTTCAGGCCGTGTTCTTTCTTGATCCTGCCGGCCATGTATTGCTCCACGACATCATCGTGGCTGGCCAGGAATATCTTTCCGATTTCCAGGTTGGGCACCAGCTTGCCGTCCATGAACAATCCGGCCCCTACACCGGTCCCAAGCGTCACAGTAATGACCACGCCAGAGACACCGCGCCCTGCGCCGAAGTGAATTTCCGCCAGGCCGGCCGCGTCGGCGTCATTCAACACGGTGACTTCGCAACCTGTGGCCCGGGAAAACCGCTCATTGACGGATTGATCTACCCAGCCTGCCACGTGATGGGCCGTGGGCGGTGTCAGCACGACGCCGCCGGCCACGGCTGCCGGGAAACCAACACCCACATTGCCGGAATAATCGAATTCGCTGACCAGCGTGGCGATGGTCCGTGTCACCTCTTCGATATGGAACGATGATGGTGTCTCGATGCGGATGCGTTCGCTGACCAGTTCGCCGCTGTCCAGGTCAACCAGGGCACCCTTGATGCCACTGCCCCCGATGTCTATTCCCAATGCCTGCATAAATTTTCAACCGGTCTGGTCTCTGGTAAATATCCTACCTCTATTCAGTGAGCGACGCCTGCGGCGGCTCCTTCATCAACCAGGTTACCCGTCTCGAAGCGGCTCAGTGAAAATGGCTGGAGGAGTTCATGGATTTTACCGGTCGCCAGCGTGTAAGCCAGAGTGTCTCCACCCGCCGGGATGGCCTTGAAGCCTCCCGTGCCCCAGCCCGTGGAAAGGTACAGGTTTTCGATTTCCGTACGTCCGACGATCGGGCTGGAATCGGGTGATATGTCGCAAACCCCTGCCCACTGCCGCATGATCCGCAGGCGCCGGAAACAGGGGATCAGCTCCACCACGGCAGCGGCATTTTCCTGCAGGGTGGGCAGCACCCCGCGTTGGGCATAGGAATTGAACGGGTCGGCGCCGCCGCCGATGACAATTTCACCCCGGTCCGACTGGCTGATATAGGCGTGTATGACCAGCGAGCCCAGAACTGTGTGCAGAATCGGTTTAAGCGGTTCGGTGACCATCGCCTGCAGGGCAATGCTCTCAATCGGCAGGCGCAGGCCGGCTTTCGCCGCGAGCTGACTCGAATGGCCGGCGACACACATCGCGAACCGTTCCGCTGTGATGCTTCCCCGGCTGGTTT
>JARFQZ010000275.1 GCA_029287515.1 Lysobacterales bacterium | reverse complement strand
GCCAGAAGCCGTGCAGATTTCCGGCTCACTTCACTGAGACACCTGTTGTTTAAGCTGTCCAGGCCCAATGCCAGGGCTCGTAGGCCACACCGTGTGGATGTTCCCGCGGAAAGGACATGCGGAAGCTGAATTCCGCGGCGTTCCCCGTTAGCCACGCCAAGGCGTCGCTCAGTTCAAATTCTTCTTCCAGCACGGGATAACCGGGCGTGGTGACATCCACCGCCCGCCCGCTGTGGTGTTCACTGAACCCCGGTGCTGCCGAGACTTTCAGGATCTGCTCGATGTCCTGTCCTTTCTCCAGCTTCCGGCGGATGATGCTGCACTGGTATTCCACCGACCTGAAGGCCGAGACGACCTGGATTTCCACGCCATCGCCCGAAGCCGCTTGTTGCATCGACTGCAACGCCCGGGCCGCACCCGACAGCATTTTCTGTTCACGGTCATAAATATCTGGCCCAATGGATATCAGCCGGGTCGCCTCCACCTGGACTGGCAGGCACCTCGCCCGGTCATACTCCCGGGGTATGCCCAGTGAGTCGTTCAACTGCGAAATCCTGGCCAGGAAGCGGCGTTTTTTTATCATCGAGAGCAGAACAGTCAAGCTCCTGTCATCAAGTTGGTGTAAACAGTATACGTAATCGCTCCGGTAAATCGCCTGTTTTGATTCCAGGCCCGAATTACCGGTATTTTGCCGTTGTCACAGAATTGTAGTATTTGCCGCATAGCATGCGATTATGACTGCAACATCCCCCCGAAAGGTCATTCTGGAATCCGTTCGGTCTGAACAGTTTCATCTCTGGCGCTCGCGCAAGGACCTTGCGGTGAAGTGGCTGATTGCCGTGGGCGGTGTGGGCGTCATTCTCGCGGTCGTGATGATCTTTTTCTACCTGTTGTGGGTGGTTTTTCCGTTGTTCATGCCGGCCAGCAGCGAAATGAAAGAAGGTCCGCTGATGCCTTCCTGGAGAGACAATGCACCGATTTATCTAGCAGTCGAAGAACAACTGGAAGTCGGGCTGCGGGTAGCAAATGATGGCACGGCAGGATTCTTTCACGTGGAAGATGGCGAACTCGTCGGAAAATCAAAGCTTCCGGGTTCCGATAACGCGCGCCTGTTGCATGCTAGGGAGGCCGTAGAAGACCCCAGGCAAGTTGCCTACAGTACAACAAGAGGGCTCATTTACGGCTTTCATCACGACTATGAAATCAGGTTTGATGGGGGAGTGGAAACCCGGAGAATTCTCCCGTCGCTTTCATTTCCCTACGGGCAAGAGCCTTTGCTGGTTATGCCCTCGGCCGAAATCTCCGCCCTGGCGATTTCTGAAGGCGATAACGAAATAGTCCTGGCGGCGGCCAGTCCACAAGGACTGGTACGCGTCAATTTCGCTTCCAAGTCAAAGAATTTTCTGACCGGCGACCACACTCTGGATCCCTCCGTTACTGAAAAACAGTTGCCTTTCCAGGTCCGCGGCCTCGCCATCAGTTCCTCGCATCGCTGGATGTTCCTGGGTGATGATCAGGGCCGGATTCATAGCTACACGCTGCCTGATCTGGAGCATGCCGAGACTATTGAGACCGGGGGTTCACCGGTCACGTACCTGACCATGCTGATGGGAGGGATATCGGTCGTTTCGGGACATGCGGACGGTGGCATACGGCAAATGTTTCCTGTCCGCAGCACCTTGAACGATTTTCACCTTCAATCGACCAGAAGCTTTGACCCGATGCCTTCCGCCGTGGAACTCATCGTTCCCGAAGAGCGGCGCAAGGGTTTCGTTGTACTGGACAGGGAAAACAACCTGGCGATTTTTCACAGTACGGCGGGACGGCAGGTGATGGAGAAACCGCTGGAAAAACTCGGTCCCCGGTATATCGCGTTGTCACCCCGGGCGAACGGTGTTCTGATCGAGGCCGCTGGCGGGCGGTTGGCCATGCTCGATGTGGATAACGACCACCCGGAACTGTCGTTCGCTTCACTGTGGCAGAAAGTATGGTACGAAAATTACGAAGAACCTGAGTATGTCTGGCAGTCTTCGGCTGCTACGAATGAGTTCGAACCCAAATTCAGCCTGACACCGTTAGTCTTCGGTACGATCAAGGCCGCTTTCTACGCCATGCTGTTTGCCATCCCGCTGGCGCTGATGGGTGCAGCTTACACCGCGTATTTCATGTCGCCACAACTGCGGCAATGGGTTAAGCCGGGCATTGAGATCATGGCCGCACTTCCAACCGTGATCCTGGGTTTCCTGGCCGGATTATGGTTCGCTCCATGGGTAGAAGAGAACCTGGCGAGCCTCCTGTTGATGGCCCTGTTCATCCCGCCCGGCTTGATGTTGTTCGCCTGGATATGGAGCAGGTTGGATCTCAGTACCCGCTTGTTGATCCCGGAAGGCTGGGAGCCGTTGTTGCTGGTTCCGGCGTTAGTGGGTCTGTGCGCTCTCGCCCTCGGGGCGGCGGAACCTCTGCAGATGGCTGTTCTGGGGGGCGACCTGAGAGAATGGCTGAGTAACGATTTGGGGATTTCCTACGATCAGAGAAACGCCCTGGTCGTGGGCTGCGCGATGGGGTTCGCAGTCATTCCAACGATTTTTTCGATTGCAGAGGATGCTATCTATGGCGTTCCCGAATCACTTTCCAATGGATCCCTGGCTCTGGGGGCCACACCCTGGCAGACACTGGTATTTGTGGTCGTACCCACCGCCAGTCCAGGCGTTTTCTCTGCCCTCATGATCGGACTTGGCCGCGCCGTAGGCGAGACGATGATTGTACTGATGGCAACGGGAAACACCCCGGTTATGGACTGGAATCTGTTTGAAGGCATGCGGACCCTGGCGGCGAACATTGCGGTTGAGATGCCGGAATCCGAAGTCAACAGCACGCACTACCGCATTTTGTTCCTGGCGGCACTGGTGCTTTTCATGTTTACCTTCCTGGTGAATACGGGTGCAGAGCTGATCAGACAGCGCTTGCGCGAGAAGTACAGCTCGTTGTGAGCATGAAGCCATGAAATCTTTTCGGGAATGGATAAGTAGCGGTTTACCCTGGGTCTGGCTCAATGCTTCGGCGGTGAGTGTCTGCATCCTGTTGGTTCTTGGACTTCTGGGGTTGATTGCCATGCGAGGCATGGGCCATTTCTGGCCCGCACCGGTTTACGAAATTTCCTATGCGCATCAGGGCGGCGATTCGCAAACCCTGGTTGGACAGGTCAGAACCCGTGAAGAAGTACTGGCGTCGCGCCTGACCGAGTCGGGCCTGGAAGTCGAACCCGGCGTCGAGTTTGTTGAGCGAATCCTGTTGAAAACCGGGAACCGGGATCAAACCGGAGATGACTTCAGGTGGATACTGGAGCCGGGAATCAAGCAGAAATCCCGGCCCGAAGACATGGCAGTTCTCGAAAGGACTGAGTGGGGTGTGTTTTTCGGCCGGATATCCGGGTTGAAGATCGAGGGTGAACGATACCAAGGCGAAGGCCTCTGGGAAGAATTCACCCGCATCCTGGCACGGACAGACGAGCTTCGGGAGCAGATCAGTGATCTTGAAGGTGGTGACGTCGGGCGCATTAACTACGATTTGGAAGACCTGCGGTTGTCAGAACGGAAACTGGAATTCAGGAACGTCACAGACCCAGCCGCCTACCGGGAAATAGAGGATGAGCGAGATGCCCTGAAGGCTGAATATGCGGTGCTTGAAAAATCCCTGATTTCACTGAACGAGGCGATCCGTCGCGACAGTGTTTTCATGACGACCGGGGATGGCGTGGAAGTGGAAATTTCCATGAGTACCATCATTGACGCCTGGCAACCAAACAAAATGACGCTTCCGCAACAGCTGGGTCATTACCTCCGAAAAGGCTGGTCTTTCATTGTCGACGAGCCCAGGGAGGCGAATACCGAAGGGGGGATTTTCCCGGCCTTATATGGAACCATCCTGATGGTACTACTGATGACCGTGGTGGTTACACCGTTTGGAGTCATTGCAGGTGTCTACCTGAGGGAATACGCACGCCAGGGCGTGCTCACGCGAACGATCAGAATTGCGGTCAACAACCTGGCAGGAGTTCCGTCCATTGTTTACGGTGTTTTTGGCCTTGGCTTTTTTGTTTACACACTGGGCGGCAGTATTGACAAGCTGTTCTTCGAGGCCGCGCTGCCCTCTCCGACTTATGGAACAGGCGGGCTGTTCTGGGCATCGCTGACCCTGGCGCTTTTGACATTGCCCGTCGTCATCGTGTCTACGGAGGAAGGCCTTTCCAGGATTCCACGGTCCGTCAGGGAGGGAAGCCTGGCACTGGGCGCGACTCAATGGGAAACCCTTTGGCGAACTGTTTTGCCCATGGCCAGCCCCGGTATCATGACCGGTCTGATTCTGGCTGTAGCCCGAGCTGCCGGGGAGGTTGCACCACTGATGCTCGTCGGAGTCGTCAAGCTGGCGCCTTCACTCCCACTGGACGGGAATTATCCATTCCTGCATCCTGAGCGTAAGTTCATGCACCTGGGGTTTCATATTTATGATGTGGGCTTTCAAAGTCCCAATGTCGAGGCAGCACGGCCACTGGTGTATGCTACGGCGCTACTTCTGGTCGTTGTCATACTGTTACTGAATTTGGTGGCCATCCATGTGCGGAACGGTCTGCGCAAGAAATACAAAGGGCTAGAAACGTGAATGATTCCAATCCGTTACACGTGGATATTCAATCCAAGCCTGACCCGATAGCTCCTCTGTCTGCAGATGAGAAGGCAACGGTGCGTGTCAAGAATCTCAACCTGTACTACGACAGTGTTCAGGCCCTGGTGGATGTCAGACTGGACATTCCGGACCGGCAGGTAACGGCGTTCATTGGACCCAGTGGTTGTGGAAAGTCCACCCTGTTGCGTTGTTTCAACCGAATGAACGACCTGATTGACGGCTGCCGGGTCAAGGGAAAGATCTATATTGATGGCAAGAACATCCAGAAAAAGAAAGTGGACGTAGCGGAGCTCCGGCGCCGGGTCGGCATGGTTTTCCAGAAGCCCAATCCCTTCCCCAAGTCGATTTACGAGAACGTAGCTTACGGTCTTCGAATCCAGGGCATCAACAAGCGCCGGGTGCTGGATGAAACCGTGGAATGGTCGTTGCATGCAGCGGCCCTGTGGAATGAGGTCAAAGACCGATTGGATGAGCCCGCGTTCGGCTTATCGGGCGGACAGCAGCAAAGGCTGGTGATCGCACGCGCGATCGCCGTGCAGCCTAAGGTGATCCTGTTGGATGAGCCTTGTTCCGCCCTTGATCCGATTTCTACGCTGAAGGTGGAAGAACTGATACATGACCTGAAGAAGCATTACACCATCATCATTGTCACGCACAACATGCAGCAGGCCGCCCGGGTATCCGACAAGACGGCTTTTATGTACCTGGGTGAGTTGGTCGAGTATGGCCCGACTGATGACCTTTTTACCAACCCTACCGAAAAACGCACTGAAGACTACATTACGGGCCGTTATGGCTGACCGGGGAAAAACTATGGATCAATTGAATCTTGGGCAACACATTTCTCAGCAATTCAACGAAGAGCTGGAAGACGTTCGCAACAAGGTCATGCAAATGGGCGGCATCGTCGAGGACCAGCTGCAGAATGCGGTAAAGGCGCTGGTCACCGGCGACACCGAACTGGCGGCCGCCGTGGTTGAAAACGACTATCGCGTGAACGCGCTGGAAGTGGAAATCGATGAGGAGTGCACCCGCATCGTCGCGCGCAGGCAGCCGGCGGCCACTGACCTCAGACTGGTCATGGCGGTCATCAAGACCATCACTGACCTGGAGCGAATTGGTGACGAGGCCAAGAGGGTGGCCAAGATGGTCAAAGAAGAACTAAACGGCGCCATGGCCGAGGATGTGCGGCACGAGATTCAGCATATGGGCGACCTGGTGCGTGAAATGCTCAGAATCATCCTGGATTCGTTCGCCCGGACCGACGTGGAGACCGCTGTGCAGGTGGTTCAGCTAGACAATAAAGTCGACGTCAAATACGTTACGATTACACGCCTTCTGATTACTTATATGGCGCAGGATCCCAAGTCCATTCCGAGGATTCTGAACATCCTGTGGGCCGCCCGCGCGCTGGAGCGTATGGGTGACCGTTGCGAAAACATCGCCGAATATATTTTCTACCTGGTCAACGGGCGCAACATCCGCCACATCCAACTGGGCGATGAAACCATCGAAGACGCCTAGATCAGTAGGACCACTCTATAGCGACCTGGTATTCCCGCCCCACATAAAAGCTTCGGCGTGTCTCGCTGCCCTGGGTGATCTCCACTTCGGCGTCCAGCAGGTTCCGGGCCCTGAACTTGAACTTCCAGTGCTCCCGGAATTTTTGTGCGTAGACGAAGTCCAGCACCGGGCGGGGTTGCTGGTAGATATCCGGCGCACCGTTGGTGCCGACGTCCACGATACGCTCACCGAACTTGTTGAACAGCAGCGCGGCGTTGATGCCCCTGTCCAGGTCGTCATAGCCCAGCTGAAAATTAAAGACATACGGTGACTGGCCCTGCAGGGGTCGGGAATCGGAGGTCTGTACCGAGGAGTTCCGTTCGTTGAGTTTGATGTTGGAATCGATCCAGGCGTAATTGGTGTTGATGTACCACTTGCCCCACCATTCCTCGCTGCCCCACCATTTGCCGATAAAATCGAGTGTCTTGTACATCTCGAATTCCAGCCCCTTGTTCTTGGCGGACTCGGCGTTGTCGAAGGTGGTGATCTGTGATGCGCCAGCCAGGATCACGGTTTCGATCGGATCCTCAAATTCCTTGAAGAAAGCACCCAGCGATACAAATTCGCCCTGGGCGAAATACCAGTCCCAGCGCAGGTCGTAATTGTCGAGGTAGGCGGGAATCAGGTTGGGATTACCCTTGACCAGTCGGTCGAGCAGGGGATCCTTGAACAGGGCCTCGGACAGTTCCTTAAAGTCCGGCCGGTTGGTGGTTTCGCCGTAGCCGGCACGTATCTGGTGGTCTCCGAAAATCAACGTTGTCGACAGCGACAGGAACTTGTCATCGGTATCGAGTTCCGAGCTGACCGGGTTGCGGTCCGGGTCGAACTGGTCAAACGTGGTCACTGATTGGTCGGACTTTTCCTTGCGGATGCCGCCGCCCAGGCGCAGCCAGTCCTTGTACATGAAATCGAGCGCCCAGTAGCGGGACTTGATCTTCTGGTCCGCCGTATAGGCATCGGTGGCGATGGTGACCTCGTTGATCTGCCAGCCCCTCGGGTCGATGGTCTCATCGAATATGATGTTTTCCGGATTCGGATCGCGCCTCAGTTCCACATTGCCGGAAATCGGACCCTTGGATTGGAACGCGAAGCGCCTGACCGCGGAATCACGTTCCTTGTCGACATGGCTGAATCCTCCCCGGAAGGTCAGGTCCATGGTGTCCCAGAATTGCAGAGGCTGAACCAGGTTGAGGTTCCAGCTGTCGCTGTTGTCCTCCAGTTCGCCCCAGCGGCGCTGGTTGCTGTCGTTGCGCAGGGAAAAAATCAGGTCGTCTTCTTCCGGCGTGAGCGTATCGGGGTCATACCGGTAGGTACGGGTGTCCGGTTCGGTGGTCTCGGCGGTGGCGGTGGTGTAATCCCAGTCCCACCTCTGGTCCCAGAGCTCCGGGATGGTGTGTTCACCCAGGAACTGGTTGACCGTCAGTTGCCTTTCCAGCCATTCCAGCTCGGTGAACTGGACGTCACCGCCCTCGGCATCCTTGTTGAAGCCCTGCTGGCGTTGAGTGAGGTCCGTGGTGGACCGCAACAGCATCCAGTTATAGGTCAGCCGGTTGTGCTCACCGATTTCAGCCCCCAGCGTGAAAAATCCGCTGAGGTCGACGTTACGTAATGTCGTGTTGTAGGTATAGTCATTTTCCGGCAGGAGTTCGTCGCCGCTGACAATGTAGTCGGTTCTCTGCTGAACCGTGGTCAGCCAATTGTCGTCGTAATCCATGGCGGCGAGAAAACCCAGCGTGATGTCGTTGTCCCAGTCCCAACGGTAGCCGCCCGCCATGCTGAAACCCCAGCCGGGATTGACGTCCTTCGGTCTCACGTTGTAATTCACCGGCAAGGATTCGCCGATGAGTTCCAGTTCTTCCTGCGTGTATCCTTCACCGGTGAAGCGGTTGAACTCCCTGATCTCGGTGCCATCCGCTCCCGCCTCGAGCAGCAGATCGGAAGGGTCACGGGTACCATCGTCGTAACCGGTCCAGTCGCTGTCGCCGCCGCGATAGTCCAGTCCTTTCTTTCCGGTGGTCTGGTCGTTGTATTTGATCTTCGCTTCGACTTCGAAAAACGGGGCTTCAGGAACGCTCTTGGTGCGCAGCTGAACCGTGCCACCGCCAAATTCCGCCGGCATCTCGGGGGTGAAGCTTTTCTGCACGGCAATACTGTCGATGATACCGGCAGGGAACAGATCGAGCGGTACCACCCTTCGGGTCGGATCAGGGCTAGGCACATTGGCTCCGTTCAGCAACGTGCTGGAGTAGCGTTCACCCAGGCCGCGAACGAAGATGAAGCGCCCGCCGACCAGCGTCAGGCCGGTCACGCGTTTCAGTGCGCCAGCGGCATCCGAGTCGCCGGCCTTGGAAATCTGTTCGGAACCGAGGATATTCGCGACGGCGACTTCTTCCCGACGTTCCTCGAGTACCGAGGCCAGGCTGCCGGAAATATGTGGCACGATCACCACGTATTCGGGCAGTTCCGATCCGGTTGGCGTCAAATCGAGGTTCACTTCGGTACTGCCGTTTTCGGGTACGTCGATATTGTCCCGGGTTAGCGTGTTGAAACCGGAATGCAATACCGACAATGAGCGTGTCCCGGCGGGAACTTCGACCCGGAAACGGCCGTCCGCGTCGCTGCGGACATCCTCGCTGACCCCGCTGACGAAAATGCGGGCGTTTTCAATCGGCTGGCCGCCGTCTGAATTGATCAACCGGCCTTCGATGATGCCGGGCGCCAGGTCGGAGTCCACCGGGGTGCTCGCTGCGACCGCCGCGGCGATTTCCGGGCTGGAGGACTCCTCATCGTAAATAGCTGTTCCGCCACCGGTAATGTCGATAATCCACTGGCTTATTTCGTCTTGTACCGCCAGGATCTGTTGCTCATGGACGACGGCGTCCTGGTAACGCAGTTCCACGAAATGAATGCCCGGTTCCAGTTGAAGCTCGGCCACGCCATACGGGTTACTGACGGCCACCAGTTCGTCATCAACCAGGATTTCCATGCCATTAACGGGCGTACCCGTATCGAAAAAGTACAGCGTGAGCTGTGAGGTCTGGGCCTGAGCACCGGCCACCATCAGCAGCGTGACTGCAAACGCGGCCAGTAATCGCTGCGCTGTTCGCCGTATCAGAGACATAACCAGCTATCCACGGCGCAGTCCTGGATGGCCCGCCGCAGTTCCGCCGCCTTGCGGAACAGGTCAGGACGGTTCAATGCCGCCAGGTTCTTTTCGGCGGCTTCGAAATCGCCGGTTTTGAATTGCGCGTAGGCAATGGCGTAGCGCAGATCCTCGTCACTGAGCATGCCGAGCCGGGTCAGCGGCAGTTCCATGGACGCGGCCTGCTCAAAATTGCCCATTTCCAGGTACAGGGCGAGCCGCTGGCGCAGTTTTTCAGGCTGGTTTGCGATCTGGCCGTTCAACAGCATGGCTCTGAACGTCTGTCCCGAGCGGCGGTACAATTCAGCCGCCTCGGCCAACAGGCTGGGGTCCAGCAGCGCGGCCTGGTAGAGGAGGTCGGCGGCGGCGGACATTTCTCCGCGCTCGATATAGACATGGGCCAGCACCTTCCTGACTTCCGGGGAGTCCGGAAACGTCAACTGGGCCTGCTCGAGCAGGATGGCTGCTTCGTCCAATTCACCGCTTGCCCGGAGCGCGTTTCCGATGGCGACGTAATCTTCGAGTTTTGCGCTGGTCTGTTGCAGGTAGCGCCTGCCTTCGGTCACAGCCTCTTTGAACAGGCCGATATCCACCAGGTAAAACACCTTGCGCCGCAGGAATGAAGCGTCATCCGGGAAAATTTCGCTGGCCTGGTCCAGGGTCGCGATGGCCATGATTTTCTCACCCAACAGCCAGTAGGACTGGGCTTTCATATGATAGACAGACGCGATTCGTTCCACCTCCGCTCCGGCATTGTCCAGTGCTTCGATGGTGCCGGGATAATCTTCCAGTTGATAATTGACCTGCGCCAGGTAGATGTAGACCACCGCCTCGGCTTCACCCGAGGCAACGGCCTGTTGCAAGGCCTCTTTCGCCGGCTCCAGTTCGTTTCTCCGGATGTGGGTCATCCCGCGCAGCGTGTAATAGCGCACCAGGTCCAGTTCCTCATCGCTGGTATCGACCTGGTCGAGGGCAACGATGGCGCGGTCCAGGTTACCATCTCGCAACATCAGCGAGGCCAGCGCCAGGTAGTCGACGTCTTCTTCAGATTCGGCGGCGGCCAGGGGAAAGGCTAATGCCAGGCTGGCAAAAATCAGCGCAATGCAAAGGATTTTTTTCATCTGCGCGCCTTCAGCTCAAGTCGAACCGGATGCGTTGTTTGGCCCAGGCCCTGACGGCCTGCCCCTGGTACATCGCGGGTTCGAACTGCCATTGGTTGATACCCTGGGTCGCTGCTTCGTCGAAAATACCTTCAGGGTAGGACTCGATCACTTTGAGTTGTTCGATTTCACCGGTGATGCCGATCAGCAGCGAGAAAATCACATACCCCTCGACGCCCTTGGCACGGGCTCTGGGTGGATAGGTCATCGGTGCCTGGTAGGCGGCCCGCGGCGGTTGATCGACCGTATCGTCCGTCATCACCAGGCCGGAATCCCCACCAAGCAGGTCGCCCTCCATGCCCAGCATGTCGTCAGCGGAAAAACCGGGCAGCCCCATGTCCACGCCAGACAGGTTGGTATTCAGTCCGGCCAGGGGATTTGGAGGCGCCCGCCGGGCCCGTTTGGGCTTGGGCTTGGGCTTGGGTTTCTGCACTTGCTGTTCCGGCGGGGGTTTTTTGCGTTCCAGGGCGATCTGACTGCCGGCTTCGGCGCGGGTGTCTTCCAGTGAATCGGAAAACAGGTTGATCAGCACTACGGTGCCCACCACCAAGATGCTGCCTCCCAGCATGAAGGTGGTTGCCCAGGCCAGTCTCCTGAAACGTTCAGCTGCCTTCATTTCAGCCTGCTCCGGCTTCCTCGACCGTGGCCACACCTACATCGGTGGCGCCAGCCAGTCGTGCCTGGTCGACCACTTCAACGAGTCTTCCTGCTGGCACTCCGTCATCTGTGATCACCAGCACCGACTTGGCGGTCATGGTCTTTAGCTGGTCCCTCAGCCGACTCTGGATCACCCAGATCTGTACCGGCTCGCCGTCCAGGAATGTATCCCCGTTCGAATCAATATAAAGCCTCAGCGCCTTGGTTGAGGCGGTTGTGGCACTGGACGCCGCAGGGCGGTCCAGGTCCAGTTTCATGTCCTTGACGAAGGTCGTGCTGACCATGAAAAAAATCAGCAGGATGAACACCATATCGATCAGCGGTGAAATATTGATGTCCTGGAGATCTTCTTTTCTTTCGCGGTAACGCATGATCAGGCTCCCTGGCCGTTCAAGGGCTCAGTACAAAGGATGTCCTTTAACTGGGCCAGTTCGAGTTCTATGTTCTTCTGACGCCTTTGCAGTACGCCGTTGACAATCAAACCGGGGATGGCCACCGCCAGCCCCATCTGGGTGGTAATTAGCGCCTGCGAGATACCGCCGGCGATACCGCCTGACTGAGAGAACAGGGACATATCGCCGAGCGAATCGAAGGTTTCTATCATGCCGATCACAGTGCCCAGCAGGCCGAGCAACGGCGCGGCCGAAACGATCGTAATGATCAGCCGGTTGAACTTGCGGATTTCAAGTTCCTCCTCGAAAAAGGCAACGTCAAGGTAGGGTCGAAGATCGTCCTTGCCGGCGTCCCGCAGTTCTACCCCCTTGCGCACGGCCCTTAACATCACGCCGTCTGATTTCTGTTTTTTGCCTTTGTCGTAACGGCGAATCAGGTTGCGGACATCCCGCCCGCTGCCTTTCTTGAGCGCCGCGAAGCGGTATCCGATAGCGAACCAGAGCACCAGCATGGCGACCAGCAGGGGAGGCATGACCCAGCCCCCTGCCGCTACATAGGTCCCAAGTTCCCTAAATATCTCACTCAGCATGGATCAGTCTTCCGCGTCGAGTTCGGCCGTCTTGTCCTTGTACTGGTTCATGACGTGTAGCGCGGCTTTTTCCATCTCGTCCTTGATCGATTCAGCCCAGCCGGACAGCAGGTTGCCGAAAATCAGGGCCGGGATTGCGACCGCCAGGCCGACCTCGGTCGTAACCAGGGCGATCGAGATACCGCTGGACAGCAGCTTAGGATCGCCTGTGCCGAACTCGGTGATGATATCGAACGTGGAAATCATACCGGTGACCGTGCCAAGCAGGCCGAGCAGGGGAGCAACCGCGGCAATGACGATGATGAACGCGCCAAATCGATTCAAGTGAGCCGATTCGTGCAGAATCTGCTCTGAAACGATGTCTTCGATGTGTTCGCGGTCCTTCTCGATGTTTCTGACCGCAGACGCGACGACCCGCGCGGTGGAGCCCTTCATTTTCTTCAGTGCCTTGAGCGCTGCCTTGCGTTTGCCTGCCTTGATCAAGGGGCCAACTTCGCTTGAAACTTTACCGGTGCTTGCACTGGCGGCCCTGAGAAAAAATATCCTCAGGATGATCAACAGGCCCGCGAGGCCACCGAGCGCCACGATGATCCAGGCGATGGTGCCACCGCTGTTAATGACACTGAGGACGGTTTTGCCGGCCTTCTCCTCGATGGCTTTCTGGCTGGATTCGTACAGGAAGATGTCCAGCACGTCGGGGGTCTGGCCACCAGCCAGGGCACGGGCAACATCGGGCGTTGAAGCCGACCAGATCTTGAATTGGTTGTCTCCGGCGGGCGCCAGTGCTCCGCCGTTATCGCCGCTGACGCCGTACGAAGCAATGTTTCCGACATGGATGACCGTGCCTTCCACCTCGGTGCCGTTCTGTAAAAAGAAGGTACCGTTCTCCTGCCGGACCTTGCCCAGGCCATTCAGCAAATCGAGGGTCAGGTCGAAAAGCGTATTGATCTTCACGCTGTCGGTGCTGGAAAGGAATTCCTCGCTCCTGATTTGGGGAAGGTTGAAAGGTTCCAGCGAAGATCCCGCCTGCAGGAAGGTCGCTTCCAGTGTCGAACTGGCATCTTCGACGGAGGCCACTTGCCGGTCTGCTTCGGTAATCAGGGTGTTGATGCGCTCTCCGCGAGACTGCAGGTCGATATATTCTCCTTCAACCCGGTCGATCTGACCTTCCTTGTCCGCTTCGTCCTGGCGCGATTCCTGGTCAAAGGCGGTCAGCCGCGATTGAAGGTCGCGAACCTGGGCCTCCAGGAACGCATATTCCTTTTGGTAGGCTGCCTGCAGTTCATCCTGCGTCTTCAGGGGATTGGCCTGCGGTACGGGTGGCGATGCAGGCGCTGCTGTCTCAGCCTCGCTCTGCGTATCCTGCCCTTGGGCCGTGGCAGCAATCAGCATGCATGCCAGCGAAAAGAAAACAGTCCGATTCAGGCGATTCATGACGATGCCTCCAGGGTCTGGGGCAATGCATTGGGCAATTGAAAGTACCCCTGCCTGATCTGTTTGCGCAGCGAATCAAACAACCGTGCTACCCGCTCCTGGTCGGCTGCGGTCTCGAGCAGTTCAAAGCTCCAGCCCCCCGGGGTTGAGATTGCACGGCCGTACTGGAGGTCTCGGGTGCGAAAATACATCATCGCATTCCCCAGCTTGGCGATATCCACCAGTACGTTTTCTCCCCGCAAATTAATGGACTGAGTGTAAATGGCGTTCTCACGGCTGATGCGAATTTCGTCTTCCACGAAAGCCCACAAGCGGTTGAAAGCCCGGTGCGCTGTAACCACGCCACTGTTCAACTGGTTTTCAAGGTCATCGAGTTCCGCCAGCCGTTCACTGACCTTGAACGGAAAGCCTTTCTGCACCTGTCCCCTTAATGCGAATAGGTGATTCAGCACGATTGGCGCCAGCACCTCGGAAGTTTCACCGGCCGCAGTCACCAAGGCCCGCATTTCCTCGAGGTCACCCTCGAGTTGACGGATGCGCAAGGCCTCGCGGTCCCGGTTGGCTTCCATCTCGGTCAACTGAGCCGTCAGGTACGTCATGCGATTCTTGTGTTCCTCGCGCTTGAGGTTCAATTCGCTTTGCAGATCATCTACCTGGCCACGCATTTGAATCAGGCGGCTGGCCAGGGCTTCGGTGGCGTCCTGCGCTGCGACTGGAGAGCAGGCAAGGATCAATGCCGCCGCCAATGTCAGTTTTAACGGGGAGTGGTTCATCTGTTGGTTCCGGAGTGATTTCGATAGTCAGCTGACAGAATTTTATGAGCAGATTATGACAATGAGGTTACATACTACATGTTATCTCTGTAACAACTTTGTCATAAATCAGTAATAGTCTTGAAACAGTGGATCGATAGCATTCTCCGTGGTCTGCTCAATCCGGGCGGCTTGCATTCACTGTAATCATAAAACCTTGAGGAAAATACAGATGAGTTTCAAAAAAATCGGGCTGGCGGCCATTGCTGCATTGGCACTATCCGCAGTCTTATCAACCAACGTTTCGGCGTTCAATATCGACGCCGGGATTGAAGGATACTGGTGGGAAGCCGACAATTCGCGGCGCGGATGGGCATTCCAATACCTTAAAACCGGTCCCGAGGCGGGAGTGCTGTTCGTTACCGGATTCACCTTTGACGCGGACGGCAACCAGCTGTGGTTATCCGGCAACACTTCGATCATCGATGGCCAGTACGACGTGGACATCGAACTATTGGTGATCGAAGGCGGTTCCTTCGGACCCGAAGAGGGCACCCCGACCGAAACGGTCTGGGGCAGCGTAAACGT
>JARFQZ010000184.1 GCA_029287515.1 Lysobacterales bacterium | reverse complement strand
CCTGGCTGTTGCCGAATTCATCACCGGCGAGGAGCAGCGGCGTGCCCTGGGAAAACAGCAGCGTAGCCAGCAGGTTCAGGCGCTGTTGCCGCCGAACACTGTTGATTTCAGGATCATCGGTTTCCCCCTCCACACCATAATTGCTGCTGAAATTGTGCGCGTGACCATCGTGATTGTTTTCCAGGTTGGCATGATTGTTCCTGGCCTCGTAACTGACCGTGTCGCGTAACGTGAATCCGTCATGGCTGCTGACGAAATTCACGCTGGCTGAAGGGTCCCGGCCGCTGCGTTCGAACAGGTCTGCCGAGCCGTGGATGCGTCGTGCAAACTCGCTGGACTGGCCGGGGTCACCTCGCCAGTATCGCCGCGCCGTATCGCGGTAGCGGTCATTCAATTCGGCCCATTCAATCGGAAACTGCCCCAGTTGATAACCCCCGGGGCCTGGGTCCCAGGGTTCAGCGATCAGTTTTGCGCGGTAGAGCCCAGGATCGACCCCCATACGGGTCAGCAAGGGATGTTTCCGGCTGAATCCCTTCAGGTTCCTTCCTAACACCGTTGCCAGGTCAAAACGGAACCCATCGACGCCCATCTCCTGGTGCCAGTAGACCAGGCTGTCTATCACCAGGTCCTGCACCCTGGGGTTATCTGCATTGATCGTGTTGCCACAGCCCGTGTCGTTGATGTATCGGCCAGGGTCACAGGGCTCATGGCTGTAATAAGCCTGGCTGTCTATGCCACGGAAACTCAGGGTGGGGCCATGCTCGTTACCTTCTGCCGTGTGGTTGTAGACGACATCGAGAATCACTTCCAGACCCGCATCGTGAATGGCGTCCACCATTTCCCGGAATTCGAGCACGGGATCGCGGCCTGCAAAGCGGATATCCGGAGTGAAAAACTGGATGCTGTTATATCCCCAGAGATTTCGCTTTCCCTTCCTGACCAGGAAAGCTTCGTCGATCATCGAATGGACCGGCATCAGCTCAATCGAGGTGATGCCGAGCGCCTTGAGATACTCCAGGATCTGGCCATTCTTCAGTCCACTGAATTTCCCACGCTCCGATTCGGGTAGACCGGGGTGCCGCATGGTGTAGCCGCGGACGTTGGTCTCGTAAAGAATCATTTCCGACCACGGAATCCAGGTGCTGCGCGTGGCAGCGTCTCTGTCTTGGGTGTTAACCGTGCTTAACGGGATGAACGGGGCGCTGTCCAGGTCACACTTGTGCCAGGTATCGGCATCGGCGTCCTGGATAAAGTCGTAAACGGCAGGGTCCCAGCGAAACCGGCCTTCCAGGCGGCGCGTATAGGGATCAAGCAGCAGCTTGGAAGGGTTGTGTCTAAGCCCCTGCGCAGGGGCCCACTCTCCGTGCACCCGGTACCCGTAGCGTTGCCCGGTGCGACAGTCCGGAAGAAATCCATGCCAGACACCTTCACTTTGGCCCGGCAGGAAGTACCGGGCCTGTTCGTGCCGGTTTTCGTCGTAAAGACAAACCTCCACCGCCTCGGCGGCACTGGCATACAGCGCAAAGTTAGCGCCGTCGTCTTCGATCCATGCACCCAGCCGGCCTGGTGAACCTTCCTGCATCATGCAGTGGAGTCTAATCCCATCGAATGCGAACGTGAAGCATCACTGACCATCTGGCCGGTTGACTGGATGAATTGCGGCGACAACTGGTCTTGTCGCATCCTCCAGCGCCAGTTATTCATGGTGGTTCCGGGAATGTTCAGCCTCGCATCGGATCCCAGGCCAAGAAAATCCTGCATCGGCGCTACCGCCAGGTCAGCAGCGCTGGACAGTGCCAGCCGGATCATGTCCAGGTGAATGGTTTGCCTGGTGCCACCCGTCACTTCCAGTGCGCGTTGCTGAGTTTTCAGGATTTCCTTCTGGGTCCGGGTGTCTTCACCGGTTCCATTGAACCAGCCGACCGTGGTGTCATTGTCATGTGTGCCGGTGTAGCAGACACTGTTCTCCTCGACATCCTCGATATCGAACTCAGGGTCGCCCACTTCGAACTGAAGCACGACCATGCCGGGAATCTCACGATTCTTCCTCAGGAGGTCGACTTCGGGCGTGATCACGCCCAGGTCTTCCGCCACGATCGGCAAGCTCCCCAATGAGCCGTTAAGGGCTTCAAACAGTGCGTCTCCCGGGCCGGGGATCCACTCACCCGTGCGGGCGGTTTCGGATCCATAAGGTACTGACCAGAACGATTCGAAACCCCGGAAATGATCGATGCGAACGAGATCGTTCAGGCTGGCGGCATGCTGCATCCGCTCAATCCACCATTTGTAGCCTGTTTGCCCGTGATACGCCCAGTCATAAAGCGGATTACCCCACAACTGGCCGTCTTCACTGAAATAATCCGGCGGAACGCCGGCGATCTGCGAGGGCACCCCGTCCTTATCGATCAGCAGCATCTCGGGATGGGCCCAGGCATCGGCGCTATCCAGGGCGATGTAGATCGGCATGTCGCCGAACAGGCAGATTCCCTTCCTGGCGGCTGCCTCCCTGAGCTTTTTCCACTGGCTCCAGAAAAGGAACTGCGTTATGCGGGTGCATTCGATCTCTTCGCGGTGTTCCTCCCTGGCTTTTTGCAAGGCGTCAGGGTAACGGCGAACGAAACCCTTGTCCCATTCGGGCCAGGGGCGCTCTCCGTGCCGGGTTTTCAACACGCGGAACAGGGCGTAATCATCCAGCCAGTGCTCGCCGTGCTGATGCAGGAACTCTTCGTAATCCGCGCGGAGACTGTTGGCTGGACGGCCCAGGAATCTCTGCGCGGCTTTCCGAAGAAGCCCTCGCTTGACAGGTATCAGGCGGCCGTATTCCACAAACTCATGCGGCAGACAGTCCAGTGGATCGAGGTCTCCCTCATCCAGCAGCCCCTGTTCTACCAGTGGTGTCAGACCAACCAGGTTGGCGTTGCCAGCAAAGGCCGAAAGGGGCTGGTAGGGCGAATCGCCAAAAGCCGTCGGCCCGGTGGGCAGAAACTGCCATACGCCCAACTGCATAGCCGACAGGTGGTCGAGGAATGCCAGCGAACTGTCTGCGATATCGCCAATTCCGTGCTTGCCCGGCAGGGAACTGATGTGAATCCCGACTCCGGCCTGTTTCTTGATAATAGAACTGTTCATTTATTATTCTCTTTTGAGGAACACGCGCCAGGACCACGGCGCCATCTCGAGGCTGCTGGATTCGTTGAACGAAACCGCATCTCCGCTTGAGAAATCCCGCCATTCACCATGGTGAGGGCCGTCCTGAAAACGGACAGACCGGGTTTCTGCCGAAAAATTGAAGACGGCGAACACGCCATCCTGCTGGTTCATCCTGACGAAACTGAATACCTGTTGCGGCGCGCTGTTGAACACCGGGATCATTTCCGCGCCCCAGGCGCCATTCCAGAGCGCCGGGTTGCTTTTCTTCAGTGCGAAAAGTTTTTTGTAGAGTTCACCGACCGGGTGATCACGCCACTCGATGGAATCTTTCTCAAAAAATGCCAGGCGCTTTGGATTTCCCGCTTCCTGGCCGTTGTACACCAGCGGCATACCTTCGGCGACCACGGAAAGCACGATCGCATTTTCAAGCGCGTCGCCAAACATCTCAAACTGCGTCCCTTCCCAGGTGTTCTTGTCGTGAGTACTGACGAACACCATGCGCATGCCGTCACGCGGCCAGGTATTGTACATCCGGAAATAATGGCCATTGAGCGCACCGACGTCTGCCTCACCCTTGGCGATTTTGTGCAGGTTGTCGTAGAAGTCCCAGGAATAGGTCATGTCGAATGACCGCGCATGCAAATCTCTCTCGTCCCATTCGGCCAGCATGAATACCGGCCGGATGGCATCGAGCTCACGCCTAAGGTTTTCCCAGAAGTCCAGCGGCACGAATCCGGCAATGTCGCAGCGAAAGCCATCGAAACCGATTTCCTCCACCCAGTACTTCATCGCATCGGTCATGTACTTGCGCAAGCCTGGCTGGTTGAAATCCAGCGTTACCGTGTCCGACCAGTCAGTCCACGTCGGCGAATGCATCTCGCCTTTCCAGTTGCGTGAATACCATTCAGGGTGCTGCTCGATCAGCGGATTGTCCCAGGCCGTGTGGTTGGCGACCCAGTCGAGAATGACGTACATACCCAGCCGGTGAGCTTCCCCGATGAATTGTTTGAGGCTGTCGATGTCACCGAACTCAGGATTGACATCCAGGTAATCCCTGACCGAGTAGGGGCTGCCAAGTGATCCTTTCCGGTTTTTCTCTCCAATCGGCTGGATCGGCATCAGCCAGACGATATTGATGCCCAGTTCCTTCAGGCGGGGAAGTTGCCTTGCAGCGGCGGTGAACGTTCCCTCCGGAGTGAATTGCCGCGTGTTCAGCTGGTAAATAACGGCGTCCCGGCTCCATTCGGGATGCGTGATCTTTACGTAGGGTGACGGCTCGTAGTTACGGTCCACGTCATCGCTCCTGCCAGTTTGTGCCGCCAGGCACAGTAAGAGGGTCAGCCCGGCCATGACCAACCAATTCGTATTCTTTAGAAAAACAGCCTTATGGTTCAGCATCTTTATCCACCAGCAATGTCGTCATTCCGGCCAGGACCATCAGCGAGCCGCCAATGACCAGCCCGAAAATCCCCTGGCCGTCGAAAAACTCGCGCAGCACCAGGCCCAGCACCGATGCGGCGATCAACTGCGGTATGACGATGAAGAAATTGAATATCCCCATGTAGATGCCCATTTTCGCCGTGGGCAGAACATCGGAGAGCAGTGCGTAAGGCAAAGACAGGATTGACGCCCAGGCAATACCGACGCCGATCATCGGCACGATCAGCCAGGCGGGATCGCGAATGAACCAGAAACTGATCAGGCTGACGCCGCCGATCGTGAGGTTAACCAGGTGGCTCCAGCGGCAACCCAGTAAACGTGCAAGCAAGGGAATGGCCAGTGCGGCCAGCGCGGCGAATCCGTTGTAAGACGCAAACAATACGCCGACCCAGTTGGCGCCCTCGTTGTAGGCCTCGCTGCTGACGTCC
The DNA here is from genome assembly GCA_029287515.1 of Lysobacterales bacterium. Taxonomy (GTDB): domain Bacteria; phylum Pseudomonadota; class Gammaproteobacteria; order Xanthomonadales; family SZUA-36; genus JAHEFT01. The sequence goes on along the minus strand of JARFQZ010000184.1, from coordinate 1,435 downwards.
GTCGAACCGAAGTGATGCGCGGTGACCGCCGCCGTGCTGTAGATCCACATGGCAAACAGTGCGAACCAGGAGAAAAACTGGACCACTGCCAGTTGCTTCATGACACGCGGCATCTGGAAAAGATCCTCGACGATACGATACAGGCCGTTTTCCATCCGCCCCCTGGACTGCATCGACCCGGCCAGAATCTGCAGTAAACCGAAAGCCACCAGCCCAACGGCAAGAATGTAGAGTTGTTTGTCCAACTGGCTTGCGGTGACCCAGGCAGTAAATCCCAATCCGACCGCCATCCATACCAGGCCGCCATTCCTGTACCTGGAAGCAGGGCGGAGTGTGATTTCAGATGCTTCGCCACCCGGCTCTTCTTGCTCAAACTCTGCAATTTCGTCGGGTGAATACTCCTTGCTGGAAATCACCGTCCACAGAACAGCAAGCAGGAAAACGATACCACCCAGGTAGAAAGACCACTTCACTGAATCAGGAATCTGGCCTGCCGCGGCCGAGTTACTGACATCAAACCAGTTGGTCATCATCCAGGGCAGTGCCGACGCGACGATGGCGCCGATCCCGATAAAAAAGCTCTGCATGGCGAAACCCAGAGTGCGCTGCTTCTTCGGCAGGTTGTCGCCCACGAACGCCCGGAATGGCTCCATCGATATATTGATACTGGCGTCCATGATCCACAACATGCCGGCCGCCACCCACAGGTAGGGGGAATTGGGCATCGCAAACAGCGCCAGCGAGGCAAGGATGGCGCCGACCAGGAAAAACGGCCTGCGCCTGCCCAACCGGTTCCAGGTTCGGTCGCTCATGTACCCGATGATGGGTTGCACGATCAGGCCGGTCACTGGTGCAGCGACCCACAGGATTGGCAGGTCCTCGATCTCCGCCCCCAGCGTCTGGAATATCCGGCTGACATTGGCGTTTTGCAGCGCGAAACCGAACTGGATGCCCAGGAACCCGAAGCACATGTTCCAGATCTGCCAGAAACTGAGCTGGGGTTTTTGTCTCATTGATCCGCTCCATGAACGAATCGGACAGCGGCGCCGCCGCCAGGCGCGAGCGGCAGGGCCAGGGCATCCCCGCGCTTGAGTTCTCTCTGTTCAATCGTGACCGGGTAGGGATTGGCCTTCCAGTGAGCATCCGGACCATCGCGATATATCTCTGCCCGGTAAGTGATTCCCGGCTCCAGGAAATCCAGAGGAATACTCAGCTCGCGAGGCTGTTCATCAGTGACCGCGCCAAGGTACCAGTCACTTCCGCCGCGTTCCTGCCTGGCATAGGCCACGAAGTCCCCAACTTCCCCTGCAACGGCAATGCTCTCCTCCCAGTCTGTCGGCACATCGACGATGAACTGGAAAGCTTCGGGATGTTTTTCGTAGTTTTCGGGCAGGTCCGCCACCATCTGGATCGGGCTGTAGACGGTTACGTACAA
>JARFQZ010000168.1 GCA_029287515.1 Lysobacterales bacterium | reverse complement strand
TGCCCAATCGGGTATCATTCACCGCGCACCGCACGAATTTCGGCCGCAAGGGCAGGCTGAACGAAAGCCACCTGGCCTACTATCGGCGCCGGGCCAAGGGGGGCTGCGGCCTCATCATTTTAGGCGAGCTTTCCATCCATCCCAACGATTACCCCTGGGAAGGGATGATTGAAACTTATCATCCCCAAGCTGCGGCCGATTTTCGCCAATTCACCGAGGCCATCGGTGAGTACGACACCCGCGTCTTTGCCCAGTGTGTCGACGTGGCTTTTGGCGTCTAGGGCGGCCGGGTTCCCGCCTGGGTCAAGCGAATCGCGGATTTACTGCGGATCAGCCCGGTTCTGACCGCGAGCAAGGAAGGCAAAATGAGCCTGGGCGGAATTTTGCCGGGCCGGGGTGCTAATCCGGTCAAACTGGCTCGCAAGGCCGTTAAACAGATGGATGACCAAACCATGTACCGGGTGCTGCTCGCCCACGCGGATAACGAAGAGGGCGCCGTGCAGCTGAAGCACTGTATTCTTGAGCAACATGGTCGCATTCATTCCTGTCACATCACTGACGCGGGCCCGGCCCTGGGCGTTCATGTCGGCCCCGGCGGACTGGTCGTCGGGTTTGCGCCTTACAGTCGCAGGAACAGCTGATGGACTTCATCTCTTCCCGGGGCTATTTGCGGTAATCTGGTCCGTATGATCGATCTTTTCATCAAGGTGCTGATGGCCTATTTGCTGGGTTCGGTGTCCGGCAGCATGGTGATTGGCATGTTGCGTCAGGTGGATATCAGGCAAAGCGGCAGCGGCAATGCCGGCGGTACCAATGCGTTTCGAACGCAGGGTTTCTGGTTTGCCCTTGGCGTGGTCGTCATCGACATCGGCAAGGGCGTGTTGGCTGCCTGGGTGATTCCCGGCGTCGACCTGGCGGCGCTCGGAAGTTCCGCATCAGCGGAACTGCAAATGCTGTGTTGTGGTTTTGCGGTGGTTGTGGGGCATTGTTTTCCGGCCTGGTACGGATTCAAGGGCGGCAAAGGCGCCGCAACTGCCGTGGGTGCACTCGCTGTCATTCAGCCGGTGGTATTGCTGCCGATGATCCTCGCCTGGCTGGGTGTTCTGACGCTGACGGGCTGGGTCGGGCTGGCGACTATTGTTTCTGCTTTAAGCATGATCCCCTCTTTTATCTGGCTGGGCGCATCTAACGAAAGGATAGGGTTCGCCATCGTATTGGCAGGCTTCATTGTTTTCATGCACCGTTCGAATATCGCCAAAATGCTCAAAGGCACCGAGCACCGGTTCCAGCGCATTCGTTTTGTTAACTGGTTCCGATAGAATCGGTTCATGATTCCCGGCGTGCGTGATACCTATGATAAGACCCTGATTCTTGCAGGGCTGAACCGGGGCGCCCGGTCGGTGCTGGCGGGACTGGAAGTGCTGGATGAGGTCGGCTCCACCAATAACGTGATCCTGGAGATGCCCCCCGTCCAGAGGCACGCACACGCGGTACTGGCGGATCAGCAGACAGTTGGCCGCGGAAGGCGGAAACGACCCTGGCATTCGCCGCCCGGCGGCAATATTTACCTCAGCCTTGGCTGGCAGTTCGAAAAACCAAGGTGGCCGCTGTCCACTCTTCCCCTGGTTGTGGCGCTGGCGGTTTGCCAGGCGCTGGACCGGGCGGGATTGAGCAGTCACGGCATCAAGTGGCCGAACGATATCCTGTCGGGCGGCAGGAAGCTGGCGGGTATCCTGGTCGAAATGCAGTCGGCCGGCACAGGTCCTGCCCTTGCGGTGGTTGGAGTCGGGCTGAACGTCCGGATGCCTGGGCAGGACGCAAACCAACTGGCTGCGGCCATTGACCGGCCCTGGACCGATCTTTGTTCGGAACTGGGGCCTGACAACGCGGCGGTCAATCGCAACGACCTGGCCACCTGGTTGCTGAATGAACTTTTCGAGTCCATCGGGGTGTTCGAGACTTACGGATTTGAAGTGTTCAGACCCGCCTGGGCCGAGCGTGATGTATTGCGGGGGAGAACCATTTCGCTGGATTGCAACGCCAGGCAACTGTCTGGATGCGCTGTGGGAGTCGACAGGGACGGCGGCCTGCTGCTGGAGACGGCGACGGAAGGGATCAGGGTTTTTCATTCCGGGGAAGTGAGCGTCCATCGTGACTGATGTAACGCTGCTGATCGATCACGGCAATACCCGGATGAAATGGGTGCTGGCCCGTTCGGGCCAGATAGATACCAATACCGCGGGCAGCGGTTCGCTGGAGGACCTTGTGCGGTGTTTCCGGTCACCGGCGGTTATCGGGCCTGGTTCAGTGATGATATCCAGCGTGGCGGATACGGGGCAGGTGAAAGACCTGGAGCGTTTTTGTGATTCGCGCTGGGGGCTGTCGCCCTGGCGCTTGTCATCGCTGGCCAGGCAAGGGGAGGTCAACAACGCATACGACGACCCTTCGAAACTCGGCGTCGACCGCTGGCTGGCTATAGTGGGCGCCGTTGCACACCATGGGAAACCCCTCGTGATCTGGGATCTCGGCACGGCGGCCACCCTGGATGCCGTCGACGAGAATGGCCAGCACCTGGGCGGCATGATTTACCCGGGGCCGGTGACCATGCTGAATGCGCTCAGAAATGAAACCCGTTTGAATGCGCCCAGCCGCCTGGTTGATGCGGCTACAGCGCCCGGCAACAGCACACGGGAGTGCATCGAAAACGGTGTGCTTGCAGCCCAGGTCGGCGCGTTGAACCAATTCGTACGCAAAGTCGCAAAAAGCATGTCCCGCAAACCGGGCCTCGTCGTCACTGGCGGTGCAGCCCCCGAGTTGCTTCCCATGCTGGACTTCGACCCTATCCATGACCCCTGGCTGGTATTCCGCGGTATGCTGGTCGAATGAGCCGTTAAGATGATTCGGGGTTCGCTAACGGCCCGACTTGGTTTAGAATACGCTCCCCACGCAGTTCAAATGCCGGTATAGCTCAGTTGGTAGAGCAACTGATTTGTAATCAGTAGGTCCCGAGTTCGAATCTTGGTGCCGGCACCATCAAATCAACA
>JARFQZ010000132.1 GCA_029287515.1 Lysobacterales bacterium | reverse complement strand
GGCTCAGCCTCCCCCGCTGTCAGGGTTTCAGCCCAGCATCTCGCGGGCCTGCTTCACCAGGTCCAGCGGAAAGACGATGGTGTTGGTCTTGTTGCCCGCGATTTCGGTCAGCGTCTGCAGGTATCGCAACTGGATGGCGTTGGGGGCCTCCTCCAGCATCTTGGCAGCCTCGACCAGTTCTTTGGCCGCCTGTTTTTCGCCGGTGGCGTGGATCACCTTGGCGCGCCGCTGGCGTTCCGCCTCGGCCTGCGCGGCAATCGCGCGGATCATGCTTTCGTCGAGGTCGACATGCTTGATTTCGACATTCGACACCTTGATTCCCCAGGCATCGGTCTGGCGGTCGAGAATTGCCTGGATGTCGTGGTTCAGCTTCTCCCGCTCGGCCAGCATGTCATCCAGGTCGTGCTGACCCAGCACCGAGCGCAGCGTGGTCTGGGCCAGTTGGCTGACGGCCTCGAGGTATTTTTCGACCTGGATGATGGCTTTCTCCGGATCGATGACCCGGAAGTACACCACCGCGTTGACCTTGACCGAGACATTGTCCCGCGAGATCACGTCCTGGGTCGGTACGTCCATCACGATGACGCGCAGGTCCACGCGCTCGATCTGCTGGATGACCGGGATCACGATGATCAGCCCGGGGCCTTTCACTTTCCAGAAACGCCCAAGCTGAAAAATGACCCCCCGTTCATATTCACGCAGAATCTTGATCGCGTTAATGATGATGCCCAGCAACGCCAGTCCTATTAAGCCGAACAGATAATCAAACATCTTCTCGCTCCTGTCTGGTGGTTCGCGCTGCACGGACCCTGAGCGTCAGCCCATCCAATCCGGTAACTACGATCTCCTGCTCCGCCTGAAGCGGCGTTTCCGTTATCGCGTGCCAGCGTTCACTGTGAACAAAGACTTCCCCTTCTTCGTTAAATCCTTCCAGGGCCGTGCCCCAGGCCCCAATCAACTGCTCCCTGCCGGACACCACCGGCCGCTGGCGCGCCCTGATCGCAAACCAGATGATGGCCATAAGTCCTAATGAGCCGGCAATGGCAATCGAACCGATCAATGCGCGCGAAACAGCAAAACCGGGTACGTCGGTATCAATCAGGATGACTGAACCGATGACCATGGCAATGATGCCGCCAATGCCCAACGCGCCGAAACTTGGCGCCATCACCTCGGCAATCATCAGGATGATGCCCAGCACAATCAGGCCCAGCCCCGCATAGTTGACCGGCAACATCTGCAGCGCGTACAGCGCCATCAGCAGGCATATCGCCCCGACCACGCCAGGAACAATGGCGCCCGGGTTATATCCTTCGAGCACCAAGCCGTATATCCCAATCAGGAGCAGCAGGTACGCGATGGTGGGGCTGGTGATGACCGCGAGAAATTCGCTGCGCCAGTCCGGTTCCAGCCTTTCGATGACCAGCCCCTGAGTCTGCAGCACCTGCTCGCGGTCATTGACCTCCACGATCATGCCATTGACCTGTTCCAGCAGGTCGCCGACGTTGCGGGCAATCAAGTCAATCACGCCCAGTTCCAGCGCTTCTTCACTGCTGATACTGTCCGCTTCCCGAACCGCAAGCTCCGCCCAGTCGGCATTGCGGCCGCGCTTTTCAGCCAGGCTGCGTATCCAGGCCACGGCGTCATTGACCACTTTCTGCGACATTGCATCGCCCGGCTCCGCAGCAGTGGGTTGAGTGTCCGGTTCTTCCTCTTCGGGCTGATCGGGTGAACGCATCGGTTCCGGTCGCGGCGTCTCGCCCATGATGGATACCGGGGTTGCTGCCCCCACGTTGGTGGCCGGGCTCATCGCGGCTACGTGGCTGGCGTAGAGGATGTAGGTGCCCGCACTGGCTGCCCGGGCTCCTTCCGGGGCGACAAAGGTTGCCACCGGCACCGGCGAGCCTAGGATCGCCTTGACGATATCCCGGCTCGATGCATCGAGACCGCCGGGCGTGTCCATTCGAATAACGATCAATGCGGCGTTGAGTTCGCTGGCTGATTCCAGCGACCGGGTGACGTAATCGCGCGTGGCAGGCCCGATGGGGCCCTCTAAATCGAGCACAATCACTTTGCGGTCAAGCGCTTCGGGAGAGGGGTCTGACGGATCTTCGCCATGCACATCCCTTGCCCAAAGCATCATGATCACAGCGGCCAGCAGAAACCATCCGACCTTTTTCATCCAAAGCTCTGTGCCACCCGCATGCACGCAAATCTCCCCAGTAAGAGATACTTCTATTGTGATGGACAACGCCGGATAGCACTATGTTCCAGGTCAATGAACACCGGTAAGTTGCCCGGCCGGGTCAAAAACGTTCCCATACCGGTGTGACACGGGGCGGCAGGGGCGCGAACGAGCCGAGTTCGGCCCAGCGTTGTCCCGGCCTATGGAAATCCGAACCACAGGAAGCCAACAAATTCATCTCGACGCAGACCTGCACCATTCCCGAAGTATGCTGCGGCGTCTGCTGGCCTGAAACGACTTCCATACCCTCGCCTCCAAGCCCGATGAAGTCCACCAGCAGTTTCTTCAGTTTCGTCCGGGTCAGTTTGTACTTCAGTGGGTGTGCCAGCACTGCGATACCGTTGGCATCACGGATCCACTGGATAACCTGTGCCAGTTCTGCCCAGTGCTGCCGCACGTCACCGGCCTTGCCGTCACCAAGGTAGTTTTTGAACGCGGCATTCATGTCCTTTGCCTTGCCGATGTTGATCACGTGTTGAGCAAAGTGCGGCCGCCCGATGTAGCTGCCGTTCGCAAGGCTCGCAGCGCCTGCATATGCGCCCTCTATGCCCCGTTTTTCAAGGTTTTCACCGATCCGCAGGGCGCGCTGCATCCGGGCTCCCGTCTGGAATCGGACCCCCGCTTCGGTGGCATCGCTTTCCGGGTCAATGTTGAGGCCCAGCACGTGTATTCCGGTATTCTTCCACTGGGTGGAATATTCAATGCCGCAAACCAGTTCAAGACCGGCAAGATCCTGCGGCAAGTTCCGGTATGCATCCACGGTATCGTGATCCGTGATGGACAGCACGTCCACCCTGTTCTCAAGAGCCCTTTGAATCAGGGCTGCCGGCAATAGCGAACCATCGGAGAAGCGGGTGTGGCTGTGGAGATCAAAAATCACTAAGAGCTGCTATCTTATATACCGTTGAGAAAAGACCCGGAGGGAAGAATAGCATGCCGATGATCCTGCTCATCGAGGACAACCATGACATTGCCGCCATGGTCGGCGACCATCTCGAGGCATCCGGCTACGACTTGGACTACGCGGCGGACGGCATCACCGGCATGCACCTGGCAGTGACGCAACCGTTCGATGCCATCATCCTGGACCTGATGCTGCCCGGCATGGATGGCATGGAGATCTGTCGCAAGCTTCGCAACGAAGCAGCAAAAAGCACGCCTGTCTTGATGATGACGGCTCGCGACACGCTCGAGGACAAAGTGGCGGGCCTGGATGCCGGCGCCGACGACTACCTGGTCAAGCCTTTCGAAATAGAAGAACTGGATGCCCGGCTCAGGGCATTGTTGCGCCGTGCGGGTGGTGAACTCGCATCTGAAGTCATGCGCCTTGCAGACCTGGAGATAAACCCGGGCACGCTGGAAGTTCACCGTTCCGGAAAACGTCTCAACCTGACCCCGATCGGCCTGAAATTGCTGATAGAACTGATGAAAGCATCGCCTCGGGTGATTAGCAAGAGGGCTCTGGAGCGTAAGGTCTGGGGTGATATTCCCCCCGACAGCGACGCCTTGCGCAGTCACCTATACAACCTGCGCAAGGTGATGGACAAACCGTTCGAAAACCAATTGCTTCACAACGTGCCCGGCATGGGCTACCGGCTGGCCGAACTCGATGAAGACTGAACGGGGCCTGTCTCGAAAGCTCGGCCGTGAACTGCTGCTGCAGGCTATCTACATCAGCCTGGCCGTGATCGTCAGCGTTTATGTCGCCGCCCGCCTGATGGAAAGCGTGCTGATCGAACAGGCCATCGAACAGGAGGCGGACTATTACTGGGCGCGAGAGGCCGCACGGCCGGGCAGCGCGCTGCCCGATACCAAGAACCTGACGGCGTACCGAAACGATATGGGCGACGGGGTACCGCTGAACCTGCGCGATCTGCCACCCGGATTTCACTCGCAGGATGAGCCGCGCAAGACCCTGACCTTTGTCAGCGAACACAACGGTGAACGCCTCTACCTGGTGTTCGAGACCGGCCAGGTCGGCGAGCTGGTAACGCTGTTTGGCGTCATCCCGCTGGCCCTGGCGCTGATCGTCATTTACCTCTCACTTTACAGCGCGTACCGAATTTCCAGGCGCGCCGTCTCGCCAATCGAGTACCTGGCCCAGCAGGTCAAGACCATCAACCCGGCAGACCCGGACGCTTCTGTGTTCGAACTGGTCCCCTCCAAGGACACGGACAATGAAATCCGCGTGCTGGCCGAGGCGCTGCAGGACCTAGCCACGCGTGTCAACGATTTTACAGAACGGGAGCGCCGTTTCACGCGCGATGCCAGCCACGAGTTACGTACCCCGCTGACGGTGATCAAGATGGCCGTTGACCGCCTGCTCAAGGACGAACGTCTCGATGAGAATAGTGAACAGACCTTGCTGAGAATCCGAAATTCTTCTGAAGACATGGAGCGCCTGACCATGGCGTTTCTGCTGATGGCCAGGGAGTCGGATGAAGGATTGCTCAAGGACTGGGTCAGCGTCAACGAGATTATTGAGGCCGAGGTGGAAAGGCTCAGGATCATCTCGCCCGACCGGGAAATCGCGATCGAGGTGCAAACGCCGGTTCACCTGCTGGTCCGCGCTCCTGAAAAAGTGCTCGAGAGCGTTATCGGCAACCTGTTGCGAAATGCGTATGCCTACACTGATAACGGGCAAGTCACCGTACGGATCGAAGAACAGGCGGTGACGATCGAGGATACCGGACCCGGTATGGCGCCGGGCGATGTCGAAAAAGTATTTCAGCCTTACTACCGTAATCGGCGGCAGCGTGGTGGCTTCGGAGTTGGACTAACGATCGTGAAGCGGCTTTCCGACCGTTTCCACTGGCCGATCGAGGTTGACTCGGAGGTCGGCCGGGGAACCCGGGTAACAGTGCGTTTTCCCGCGGCAGACAGCAGAATTTCCTGAATCTTCACACGTTCTTCACACCGGCGGCACACCCTCTTCACACCGTCGTCCGTAAACTTCTCCTGAATCTAACCCAAGGTGGAGGAAAACCGGATGGGACACGTCATTAAAAATCTCGCTTTTTTCAAGATCGGATGGGTCGCTTGCGTGATGTTTGCCGCAGCCGGAGAACCCCTGCTTGCTACCCTTTCCGTGGTGGCCGTTGCTGTCGTACACCTGACCAGCGTGAAGGCTCCGGTGAAAGAAGCCCTGTTGTTGCTGGCGGCGGCTGTGATCGGGCTTGGCTGGGAATCATTCATGGTCTGGACCGGGTTGGTTCAATACACCGGTTACGAAAGTGCCCTGCTGGCGCCCTACTGGATTGTTGCCATGTGGGTGCTGTTCGCCACCACGGTCAATCATGGTCTGCGCTGGACGAAGCGCAACCTTTGGGTGGCTTCGCTGGCCGGCCTGCTGGGCGGGCCGATGGCCTTCTTTGGCGGCATGAACCTCGGTGCGGTGGAATTCAGCCATACGGCGGCCGCACTGACCGTGATCGGGCTGGGCTGGGCGCTACTGCTGCCGGTACTCACGCTGGTGGCGGACACCATCATTGACAGTACGTTGCTGGAGCCGGCCGAAGACCGGGACAGCCGCACGCAACGCCGCAAGCTGACGCACCTGGAGCTGGGATATGAATAAGTACATGGGACGAATTCTTTCGCTCGGCGCACTCACACTGGGCAGTGTGTTTACCCAGACTGCCTATGCTGACAGCGCGGACGCCGCCTTTCCTGCAACGGCGCAACAGCAGCTATGGCGGTTCAAAGTTTCTCTCGACGAGCGCGAAATCGGCTTCCACGATTTCACGGTGACCCGGCAGGGCGCCCAGCGCACGGTGGAGATCAATGCCGACTTCGATGTGAAAATCCTGTTCATCAACGCCTACAGTTATGACCACGATAATCGCGAAATCTGGAAAGACGGGTGCCTGCAGCAGATCGAGTCTGAAACCGATGACAACGGCGACCTGCTCAAAGTGGTCGGTGAAAACGTGACTGAAGGCTTCACCATCGTCACCAACGCCGGCGCGCCCCGCACGATCGGTTCGCCCTGCGTCCGCAGCTTCGCCTACTGGAATCCGCTCTTCCTGGAGTCCAGCCAGCTGCTTAACTCGCAAACCGGCGAATTCGTCGATGTAACAATCACCGGGCAGGGCGAAGAAACGCTGCTGATCGACGGTCAGCCAGTTCCGTCCAGGCGTTACGAAATAGAGATGGACGAGGGTCCGATCACGCTGTGGTATACGCGCGACAGCTCACAATGGCTAGCCTTGCAGGCAATGACGGAGGGCGGCCGCACACTTCGCTACCAGCCGGTTCAGCTTCCTTTTCCGACGGGCAATGAGGGTGCGCGCCTCACGGCTGCCGCCAGCCCCTAGTTCGGGGCATAACCGGTCAGCTCAACATAGCCCCTGCCCGCGATGTGTTGCCCGCCCCTCGTGCCCCGGACATCTACAGCACCTTCCCAATAGCGGACGGTTGTCACCAATTCCTGGTCGGGTATTACGGGGGTGATCGTCAGATGAAGGTCCTTTGACGGCAGTTCGAGTGCCCAACGAGCCGGATACGTGCCGCCGCGGGGGCTGGCCCATTCGTCCGTAACAAGGATATCGACCTCGTCGGCCCGAAGGTGCCTTGCCTGTCCGTTGGCAGCCACGAAAGTCCCGCCACTGTGTGGATCCTGGCTGCCATCGACTTTCCTCAGATTGTAGAACATCAGTTCACTGCCGTCGGATAACTGCAGGGCGAACCAGTCCCAGCCCTGCTGATCATCGGACAGAGCACTGCTGCTCCATTCGCGATCCAGCCAGGAACTGCCCGAAACCTTGTAGCTTTTACTGCCAATCTTCAGTTGTCCCGAGCTTCCAAGCCGCGGAATCGAGTAGTAATAAGATGCGTTGCCCGGTTCAGCGGATTTTTGGGACAGGCCGTCAATGCCGTTTAGGATGATTGGCTTTTCGGCCATCAAATTCAGCTTCAGCCCCAGGTTTTCACCGGCGACATCCAGCAACCAGTTTTCCGCTGAGTCTCCGTTCCCCGAAGGCTCGGGATTTTCCGCAACCGACCAGTCTTCGATCCAGACCCGGAAGGG
>JARFQZ010000095.1 GCA_029287515.1 Lysobacterales bacterium | reverse complement strand
GAACCAGGTCCGTGACGGCGAAGGCAACTTCGGTTACAACGCTGCGAGCGGCGTTTACGAGGACATGATCGATGCAGGCATCCTGGACCCGACCAAGGTCGTGCGCTCGGCGCTGCAAAACGCATCATCGGTTGCCGGCCTGATGATCACCACCGAAGCCATGGTCGCTGAACTTCCGAAGGAAGATGCCCCGATGGGCGGCGCCCCGGACATGGGTGGCATGGGAGGAATGGGCGGCATGATGTAAGGCTGCCGAAAAAGGGGGTCAGGTTAACTTTCTGACCTCCTGCTCTCAATACCAAGGGGTCAGAAAGTTAACCTGACCCCCTTTTCTGGAAACCCCGCCTGGTGCGGGGTTTCTTTTTTGAGAAGGGTCTTTCCTCGCCTATCACTTTTCCGGAAGCCGGCCTACCTTTCACCGCATCGCCATTGGACCGCACGCCTGGCGCAAGGCCCTGATCGGCAGAACGTCACGCGGGCTGCTATTTGGAAATTGAGTGATTGAGGGCTGGTCAGGCCACCGTCAGATGCCGTGACGGCTGGAGTTTGGCGAAACTCGTGCAATATGCGGGCTAGAACTCCCAGAGCACGCCGATTGCGACGACCCGGGGCAACCAGTGTTCGACCGACACGTCGAGGAAGACGTTGTCGTCTTCGTCTTCATCGATGTCGTAGTCGATGCAGCACTCGTTGTTCCGGTCGGTCGCATTGGTGACTTCCAGGAATGCGGACAGGCGGCCGATCCCGACCTGGAACTCCCGCGCAATACGAAAATCCAGGGTGAAGAAGGTCCCGAGCCGTTCTGCGTTTCTCGGACCGGGGATCGGAAAATATTCTTCCTCCTCCTCGTCGAAGCCCAGGCTCATGCCGGTCGTGGGCCAGCCGGTATGAAGGTTCACAGCGGCGCCGATTTCCCACGGGCCCGGGCGCCAGCCGATTCCACCCTGGAAGGCGTGGCGCTGATCCCAGCTGCGCAACTCGCTGACGCCGTCGATGCGATCGGTCGCCTTCGACCAGGTATAGCTGGCCCACCAGTCCAGGTCGTCGTTGCGGCTGTATTCGAGGGTCAGCTCTATTCCCCGCGCCTTCGCCGACTCGGGATCCAGCCGCACGCGGTCGGGTTCCAGTTCGGGAATCAGGCCGAGGGGATCGGACAGGTTCTCGAAGCGGGGCCTCATGCGGCCGTAGTTCTTGAGGTAGGCCTCGATGCGCAGGCGGTAACCGTCGCCGAACCGCTGCCGCAGGCCGGCGATCCAGTGGTCGGCCCGCTGCGGCCGGAAGAAATTATCCAGACCGTCCTCGACCTGCAGCCTCTGGATGGCCTGGGACTGGTAGTAGCGGCCCCAGGTCAGGCGCAGTTCCGTGGCCGGATTCAATGAATGTAACAGGCTGACACGCGGGCTGAGCTGGTTGTCGAAGGCCGGTTCGGTATAGGTTTGACGGTCCCAGCGCAGGCCCACGTCGATTGCCGTGGCCTCGTTGATCCGCCAGCGGTCAGCCAGGAACAGGGAGTATACGTTTCCGTCGGGCGCTGCAGTCACTCGCGTCTCGGCCGGGGACTCGATGCCGGGCCAAAGCGCGAAAAACTCGGAATACTCGGCATAGGATCGATAGTCATAACGTGCGCGCTCGTGCCTCAGTTCAATCCCCCAGCGCAGCAGGTGGTCTTCAAAGCCCTCGTAGAACCAGTCCTGGCGCAGCCCCCAGGTCTTGATGTTGCGGCGGTCGGTCACGGCGCCGATGTACTGATCCTCGTCGTTGACCTCGGCGTCGCGGTCGTTGTCCAGGTAGCCGAATGAAAGCACGGTGTCGCTGGCGAGATCTGGCGTCCACTGGTTCTCGAGCCGCAGCCAGAAGTGGGAATTCCTCGTATCGCTGATGGACTGCTCCAGTTCCGCGGGATCGTCCTCGGTTATCACGGTAACGCTATCGTTTGCATAAAGCGCGTTGATTGACAACCGGGTGTTTTCGGAGAGGTTGAAGCCCAGTTCCGCGAAAATATCGAAGTAGTCGGGCTCGCCCTGGTTCTTGTCGACCAGGGTGCTCAGGTTGCTGCGACGGGCGGAGAACAGCCATTCGGCCTTTCCTCCCTCGCTGGCCCCGGTATTCAGAAAGGAGGTGTTATAGAAACTCAGGCCCAGTTCCGAGCGCATTGGTCCCTCGGGTCTCTGCGTTTCGAGCAGCAGGACGCCGCTGGTCTGGTCGCCGTACTGGACGGGGAAGCCGCCGGTATAGGCCTCCACGCCCGAAATGGCGCGCGCGTCGATCAGGCTGAAGATGCTGTGGTAGTCGCGGATATGGAAGGGATCGGTCAGTTTCAGCCCGTTCATGTAGATGGCCGTCTCGTTCTTCTCGCCGCCCCGGAAATGTGGCTGCGAACTCAGTCCGCTGGCGGCGGCGCCGGGAAGCCGGTGCGCCGAGCGGACGGGGTCCTCGCCCAGGTCGGGCAAGGCCTGGAGCGCTCTCTGGTCGATGTAAAAACGGGAGTTGGAGAACAGCACGTAACGGCTGGCCGAAACGTTGATCACCTCCATCGCGCCCGGACCCGGGATCAGCGCCACGCTGACAATTTCGGCGCCGCCGGACCGGATCGAGACTTCCCGCCGGGCGGAAACATTTCCGGTGGCTGAAATCTGGACCCGGTAAGACCCCGGAGCCACCGCCCTGAATTGAAACAGGCCCGGCGCAATCTTTTCCGGATTGGACAGCATCGGCGTCACCACGATGGCCAGCGTATCCGCAGCCGTCAGAACTTCGTAGTTGCGCACATGGACCAGCAGCGATCCCGCTTCACCCTCCGTGGACTTTCCGGCCTGCCGCACGACCAGGTAAAGCCCATCCGATTCCTTCAGGTCCAGTCCATGCGGCAGGAGTATTTCCAGGGCTATTTCAACCAGGTCCTGGCTCTCCGGCTCAGTCAATACCCGCATGTCGGCGGTCACCAACGCGGTGCTGTAGACCAGTTCCAGGCCACTCTGCCGCAACTCGTCCAGCGCCGAGTGAAGCGGCTTGCCTGCCAGAGCGCCACTTTCGCCGGCGTGAACGAGGGGAAGGGCCGAGCCTGCCAGCAGGCTGACCATGAGCCACGCGCAGACGATCCTTCCATTCACTCGATACCTGGCTCCCGGTTAAATACCAAAAATAAGCATACACCGATCACTCCCCGGCCAGCGATACCGTTATCCTTCCATTTGCTACCCGGGCCTCCATTCCGCTCATCTGCAGGACCAGCAGACGTGTCATCCTTGCACCCATGTACCGATTAGAACACCTGCGGCCATGGCAGGGCAAAGCCGGACAACCCTCCAGGAAGGGTCAGCGGCCGGCAGCTGTCGAGAGCAGGATTGTATCCTCGCTGAGGCTGAACTCGAAATCGGTGGTCAGCAGCACGCTTTCCAGGGCTTCCATCGGCCCCAGATCGACATCGCCCCTTAAACGCGTCGCCGCGGCCAACTGTTCCGTTTCGAAGGAGTCGAACTCGATGCGTCGGCCCGTTTCGTGGCCCACCCAGGCGAGGAATTCCGATACGGGGCGGTCGCCCGACACGAACGCCGGTGCGAGTTGCTCCGTCCACTCCCACGGACCGCCATAGGGCGCCACCGGTTCGCGCATCTCGCGGCCGGATTTGCTGATGGACAGCTTCTCCCCGGCCGATGCCAGTGACTGCCTGGATACGAAAATGACCTTTCCGTCCCGGACGCTGACGCTGGTCGTCCCCGCCTTGACGGATGCCAAGTAACGCGTGCCGAGGTGCTCCAGCGGGCCGACCGGCGTTAGCAGCGACAATCGGGTGTCCGCATCGCCCGGCGTACCGGTCTCAACGTAAACCCGCCCATGTATGAGCCTGACCTCTGCCGGCGACACCAGCTGTATTTCGCTGTTCTGGTCAACTCTCAGTGAAATTCCATTGCGCCAGCGCAAGGCGAACCGTGATCCGTGGCCGGCCGCCAGTGTCTGGCCTGCGTCCAGCGATTGTGCTGCTTCCAGGAATTCAGCAGTACCTTTTTCGGAATCCCGCACCAGCACCGCACCCTGCACCTTGCCGGAGGTCGCCACCCAAACAGCGGGGCCGGCCGGAGCGGGCGCCCGCCACAGCAGCGTAACGGCAACGGCGGCAGCGGCGAGCGACGCCGCGGCCGCCCAATAGGAGCGAATCCGACGCGTCCTGCGCCGAGCGGCCATCTGGCGCCATTCAGAATGCAGGGATTCGCGGATGGCCTGCTCCGCCGCAGTTGGTGGGCGCTCCCTCGCCGTCGCATGCTGGAACAGCTCATCCAGCACATCACGACCCGCTTGGCTTTCTGTATTTTCCATGCCTTTCATGATCCTGCCTCTTCCATCACCGGCCTTGCCAGTGTGCTGTAGATATCCTGGAATGCCCGCTTGGCCCGGGCCAGCAGCGATTGCGCTGCCTGCGGGCTCAGCTCCAGCCTGGCTGCGATTTCCTTCACCGAGTAGCCCTGGATGTATTTCCACTCCAGCGCGTCGCCGTATTTGGGCGGCAACCGGTCCAGCGTCACCTGGATCAGGCGGGTCATCTCATGGCGCTGGTAACGCCGGGCCGGGCTGTCGGCCGGGGGGGCGAACACCGAGTCGACCACCTCCCGGACCTCAGGGAAGTCCTCGGTCAGCACGATGTGCTCACGGTAACGCTGGTTTCGTCGCGCCCAGTCCACCAGCTCGTTGCGGGCGATCACGCACAACCAGGTAAAGAGCGCCGATTCCCCGCGGTAGCCGGTAATCTTCGCCAATGCCCTGGACAAGGAGGCCTGGACGATTTCAGCCGCGGCCTCATGATCGTGCGAAACCCGGGCCAGCACAAAACGGTACAGGCGGGCGAAGTAGTCGTCGAAGAACTGACCGAAGGCCTTTTCCTCGCCTGCCAGCAAGCGCCTGACCAGTTTCTTGTCGTCGAGGTAGATGGGCAATTGCGATTCCCGCTAATTCCTTTACCTGAATATTAGACGATCGGCGGCCGATAATCGGTCGCCACGGCATGAAATTGGTCCTTTTCGATTGATTTTCCCGGCCCGTTCCGTCTAAGCCAGTGCGACCCAAGGCCGGCCGTGTGACTGTTCGCCGGCCGCGATGATCAACTACAGGAGTAAAGACCCATGGCAATTCCCTTCCTCCCCAAATTTACAGCGATCAGCCTGGCTCTTCTCTTCACCGCGCTGGCCGCACCCGCGCTGGCGCAGGAATGCGGTGACGAAGAAGACTTTGGCGAGTGCCGCGTTCTGATTGAAATCAATTCCACTGACGGCGACATCGGCTTCCACTGGCTGGCGGATGGAGACGACCTCAACGCCACGCGAATCGACGACCCCAACGGTGAGAAAGTGTTCGAAAACGGCGCATTCGGACCGCTGCGCGAGCAGAAACTCACCGAAAGCTTCGGCGAAAGTGC
>JARFQZ010000371.1 GCA_029287515.1 Lysobacterales bacterium | reverse complement strand
TCCCGGCCTGCGTGACCTGGGCACCGTCTTTCCTGCTGCCCGGCATGTTGTTCGGGGCGTCGCTGGAAGTGGCTTCGGAATACACGGGAAGGCTCACGGTGATGCTGGTGATCCTGCTGGTCATTCTCTGGTCGATCTGGTGGCTGACCCGGATGGCATACGAACCCCTTGCGACACGGTCGGCCCGCTGGATGCGTCATGGCATCCGCTGGAGCCGGCGACACCCGGTGCTGGGGCGCGTGGCCGGACCGGTTCTTGATCCAACCCGCGGCGAAGCTCTTTCAGTGACCATGATGGGTGTGTTGCTGGTTTTCGTTTTCTGGGGCCTGGTCATGCTGCTGTTCCTTTCTCCGTTTTCCGCCCAACCCCAGGCACTGGACCAGGCAGTGATGAACCTTGCCCTGGCCCTGAGAAATCACCTGGCCGATCCGGTGATGGTGGCAATCTCGCAGCTGTCGCGTTGGCCTGTGTCGATCTTTTCTGCACTGGCCCTGCTGCTCTGGCTGCTGGGCGCCCGGCGCAAAAACGCCGCAGTTCACTGGCTGATTGCCATTGGTGGGGGAGCCGCATTGCATCTGTTGTTGTCCTGGAGCCTGCGAACTACCCCCCAGATGCTGGAGATCGCAGGGCAGACGCTTCGCAGTCCCAGCGCCGCAATGAGCCTTTCTACGGTTGTGCTGACATTTTTTGCCGTCATGGAGGCAGGCGAACTTCCAAGGAAGCACCGTCAGTGGCCTTACCTTGCTGCGGCGCTGATCCTGACCCTGTTGGCTCTGGCCCGGCTATACCTGGGAATGGAGTGGCTCAGTGGTGCGCTGATGGGCATGGTCAGCGGGCTTGCGTGGACGGCGATTGTCGGTATTGCTTACCGGCAGCGGGCCACCAGGCGGTTTTCCGGAGCCACGGCCAGCCTGATTTTTTACGGGTCCTTCCTGGCGCTTGCCTCCTGGCAGGTGAATGAGCACCTGGCAGAAGACCTGGCGGCGCTGAAGTCACCAACCGTATTACAGCAGGTGAGCCGTGAAGACTGGTGGGAATCCGGTTGGAAGAACATGCCCATGGACCGGACCCGGCTTTCGTCGGTAGCTTCCCGGGCGTTCAACGCCCAGATCGTGGCAGACCCCCGGGAGGTTTCCACGTTGCTGAAACAGTATGGCTGGGAGCCAGTACCGTCAACCGACTGGCGCTGGATCATCCAGGCGTTGAATCCGGAACCCGACCAGGCAAGCCTGCCGTTGCTGGGGCGGGCTTTCCAGGGACGTTCGGAAGTGTTGCTGCTGAAAAGAGAGCTTGATGAGGAGGGGCGCCTGCTGACCGTCCGGTTATGGGATTCCGGATTCCGCCTCGAACCGGGCGGCCAGGTTGTGTACCTGGGCCAGTTATCGGAGGAGGTCCTCGTTCAACGCTTTGGCCTGTTCAGCTACTGGCGCGCGACTTCATTGGGCAGCAATCGTTTAAGACCTCTGCAGGAACCCCTGGAGAACCTCGAACAGAAGCTGGCGGACGATAGCCTGCTGCTGATTCGCTCCCGTCAGGCAGATTGAAAACGGGGCAGAATTTCCAGCAGTTTTTGTAAGCGTTCTAAAGGATCCTGCATTTCCAGCAGGTGCTGTTTTTCGATGCCGGCCAGCGGTAACAGCTCAGACAGCCGGTAGCCCAGCCAGGCCGCGTCCTGGAGTTTTTCGGGTACATAATCGGGGTACTGGTCCGAAACTTTTTCCATGAATCGCCCGAGTACGTCGCTGAGAACGGAATAGGCCTCGGGTACAACGCACTCCGGCGCCTCCGGCAGCACCCGGACCTGTGCCCTGAACAGGCCGTCTTCCTCCCGCCAGACACTTTCTGTTTCAAAACGTACGGTGCCGACGGCCGACACGCCGAGCAGGCCGTCTTCGAGCGTGTACCAGTCGACAATCTGCGCATGCGTGCCAACCTGGGTTGTCTTGACGGGTGACACGGCTTCCTCGCCCTCCCGGATCAGGCATACACCGAACCCCGTATCGTTGCGGGCACAATCGCGAACCATCGTCAGGTAGCGCTGCTCGAAAATGCGCAAGGGCAGAAAGCCGCCCGGAAAAAGCACGGTTCGAAGTGGGAACAGGGGAATTTCAGTCATGTGACCTTTCTTTCACTGACCGGGTGAAACGAGCCGGCGCCGCGTCAAAGCCTCCATTGCTCATGAAGATGACATGATCACCCGGTTTGACGGCATCGAGCATTTGTGACAACAGGTCCTCGCTGCGGGTAACAACCCGGCCTCGCCCCTCCAGCGGCGCAAGGGTTTCCTGCGGATCCCAGTCGATCCCTTCACCCGCCATCAGCCAGACCCGGTCGGCCGGCATCAGGGCCGGTCCCAGCTCATCCACGTGCACCCCGGCCCGCATGGTATTGCTGCGCGGCTCCAGCGCAACAAGAACCCGTGCATTGCCGACTTTGCGGCGCAGTCCTTCCAGCGTGAGGCGAATCGCGGTTGGATGATGTGCAAAATCATCGTATACGTGGACGTCATCGGCCGTCGAAATCAATTCCATCCTTCGCTTGACGCCCTTGAAAGTTTCAAGGGCGCGGATGCCGGCCCGGGGCTCCACTCCTGCCGCCACTGCTGCAGCCAGGGCCGCGCAGGCGTTCATTGCGTTGTGGCGGCCACAGTGAGACCAGGTCAGCTTCCCCTGGGGGGTACCGAGAAAGTGGAAAGCCAGTTCACTGCCGTCCGGTTTGAGCATCTCCACCTGCCAATCAGATCCTTCTTCCAGTGAGAATCGCTGCAGGGTGCTCCAGCAGCCCCGGTCGAGAACGGTCTCGAGCTTCGAGTCCTGGCCATTGCTGATGATCGTTCCATTGCCGGGTATGGTTCTGACCAGGTGGTGAAACTGGGTCTGGATGGCTTTGAGGTCCTCATAAATGTCGGCGTGGTCAAATTCGAGATTGTTGAGAATGACGATATCCGGCCGGTAGTGAACGAACTTGGCGCGTTTATCAAAAAAAGCGGTGTCGTATTCGTCTGCCTCGACCACGAAAAACTGCTCGCCGTCCCGGGCCGAGTGCCCAAAATTCTCCGGTACTCCGCCAATCAGGAACCCGGGTTCGCGGCCCGTGGCCTCCAGGATCCAGGCAGCCATGCTGGCGGTTGTGGTTTTGCCGTGAGTGCCGGCAACCGCGATGACCGATTTGCCCCTCAGGTAATTTTCGCCAAGCCAGCGAGGGCCAGAGGTGTATTCGATGCCGCTGTTGAGCACGTACTCTATGGCCGGGTTGCCGCGACTCAGCGCATTCCCGATCATCACCAGGTCCGGTGCCGGATCCAGGTGTTCGGGAGCGTAGCCCTCGAACAGTTCGATGCCCTCGGAAGCCAGCTGTGTGCTCATCGGGGGATACGTATGTTGATCAGAACCCGAGACGCGGTGACCGGCTCGCTTTGCCAGCAGCGCCACGCCGCCCATAAACGTCCCACAAGCGCCAAGAATGTGAATATGCATAACGAACTTATCCGAACAGGTTTTTAAGCAAAATGAAATTGGCGGCGAAAATCAGCACAGCCATCAGCACACCGATTCCAAATTTGACCGATAAGGCATGACGGTAAATATGGGCATCCACTGCCAGGCTCCAGCCGAAAAGAACAAGGTAGAGCAAGGCGAGATCAGGCTGTGGCTTACCCGGATCGACCCGCGTCAGGATCAGCAGTGACAGCATCCCGAAAATGAACCCGGTGCCCGAAAGCGCACTGAGGGCCTGAGGTATGCGGGCCTGGTAGCCGCGCAGATTGAGCAGCAAGGCGACGATCCCAAACTGCACGCTGATGGCCAGCAAGGTGCGCGGTGCGGCATCCGGGTCGTCTATGACCCGGTCCGCGATGAAACCCTGGCCGATGTAGGCAAGAGCCAGGCTTGCCGCGATCAGCCATCCGCCAGGCAGATCCTGCGGCCCGGATCGCAAGCGCAGCATGTCCAGCAAGCTCAGGATAAACCGGCCCTTCA
>JARFQZ010000369.1 GCA_029287515.1 Lysobacterales bacterium | reverse complement strand
GCTCTCTTCCCTGCTACCCCGGGATGCAAGATTGCTGGTGATCGAAAACGGCGTGTACGGCGAGAGGATCAGCCGAATCGCCGAAATACACGGCATGACGCACCAGGCAGTCGAGCATCAATGGACAGACGCCATAGACTTGAAGCGTGTCGAGGATGCGCTTTCCGGCGGTGAGTTTACGCACCTGGCCGCGGTGCATCACGAGACGACCACCGGGCGGCTCAATGATATCGGAGCCCTCACCGGGCTCTGTGAGCGCCAGGGTGTGCAGTTGTTGCTGGACGCAGTGTCCAGTTTCGGAGCTGAGCACATTCCGTTCGAATCACCGGCGCTCGCAGCCTGTGCTGCAACCGCAAACAAATGCCTGCACGGCATTCCGGGTTTGTGTTTCGTGGTGAGCCGCAGGAAGGCGTTGGAGCATTCGGCGGAGCCGCCCCGCAGCCTTTACCTGCACCTGCCCCTGTGGGCGGACAAGCAGGATCAGCAGGAAACGCCATTCACCCCCTCGGTGAATGGTGTGCTGGCGCTGGAACAGGCGCTGAAGGAATTGGCCGGGCAGGGCGGCTGGCAGGCACGTCATGCGCATTACACGCAGCTGGCGGGCAAGGTGAACCGGGCATTGGCTGCACATGAGGTCAAACCGCTCCTGCAACAAGGGGAGTCATCCTGTGTGCTGAACGCTTATCGCATTCCCGAAGGAAAAACCTACGCCGATATTCACGACGGATTGAAACAGCGGGGCTTTGTGATATACGCCGGCCAGGGCAGCATGGTGACGGAGATGTTCCGTATTTCCACCATGGGCGATATCAGCGATTACGACATGGAGCGGCTGCTGGCTGCATTGCACACGGTGTTTTCCGCATGATCGGTGGTAAAATCCAGCCATGAATCATTCTGAACCTGTGAGCAGAGCCGTTTTGGCAGCAGTCGCTATTGGCTTGCTGTTCTTTTCGCCAGCCGTTTTCGCCTACCTGGATCCCAGCACCGGCAGCATGGTGGTATCCGCCATCGTGGGTATTTTTGCGTCGATCGCCCTTGCAGTGAAAACCTACTGGTACAAAATCAAGGGGTGGTTCAGGCGTGACAGCAAACAGGAAACCACTCCGGAAGAGTCGGCCGACTAGCGCGGCGGTAGCATCCATGTCCCTGATCTCCGGTTGGAAAGGCTGGCGGCAATTCAAGAAGCTGCCCTGGGACTGGCGCAATATCGTCGTCTATTCCGAGAGTGGCCAGGACTGGCACCAGTTTTCCGGTTTGATAGAGAATCTGAATGAAACGCTGGACCGCAAAATCTGTTACGTGACATCCGATCCGCAGGATCCCGGCCTGCAGCGTCAGCACGAAAATTTTCGTTCAATTTTTATCCCCGAGGGCCTGTTCCTGACGATCTTTTTCCAAGTGAACCAATCGGACCTGTTCGTGCTGACGATGATGGACCTGCAGAACCTGCAGCTGAAACGCTCTACCTACCCGGTGCACTATGTCTACCTGTTCCACAGCATGGGCAGTACGCACATGGTGGACAACGAAAACTCGTTCGACCATTACGAGACGTTGTTCTGCGCCGGCCCTCACCAGGTTGCCGAGATCCGCAGGCGCGAGGAAATTAAAGGCCTGGCCGCAAAGCAATTGTTCGACTACGGACATCCCAGGCTCGAGGAAGTGATCGCACATGGCAAGTCTTACCGGGCGAAAAAAAATGCGGGTGATGCTCCCACGGTGCTGATTGCGCCTACCTGGGGCGTTGATTCAATCTTTAACACTTGCGGTAAAGAGTTGATTTCCGTGTTGCTGGACGCCGATTACCACGTAGTGATGCGCCCGCATTACCAGAGCAACCGCCAGACCCCGGAGGTCATTGCGGATGTGCGGCAGGCATTCGAAGGCAGGGAGCGGTTCGAGTACATTGGCCAGATGGGAGAGACTGACTCCATCATGCGGTCCGACGTCCTGGTAAGTGACTGGTCGGCCATGGCGCTGGAATATTCCATGGGCCTGGAAAAACCGGTGTTGTTCATCGATGTACCACGGCGCATTCGCAATCCTAACTGGCAGGAACTGGGAATCGAGCCGGTTGAAACGACCATCCGGGAACAGGTTGGGGAAATCGTGTCGCCGGGATCGCTGCAGGACGCCCCCGCCGCGATCGAACGGTTGATTAGCCATCCGGAGCGTTTCCAGGAAAAAATGAAAGAATTGAGGGAGTCAATGGTGTTCCGCCTGGGCCACAGCATTCCCGATGGGGCAGAGGAAATTGCCCGGCTGGCGGACGAGCGACTTACTGCCCGGAGGCAGCGCGACAATGCTTAGGTGGCTGCTCATCTTTGGGCTGGCCATGGCGCTGGCAGATGAAGCCGTGGCCGAAACTCAGGTCACGACGGATTCTTTACGCCTGACCTTCGACGACTCGGGCCAGCTGAAAGCAGCGATTGCCTGTTTCCCGGCCTGCGTTGGCGAAGGCGCTCGCATCCAGCAATTCGGAGATGACGTGATCATCGGCTTCAATGGAGGTGGAAGCGGACGCTGGAACCGGGCCAAGAATCACACCGAGTCCCATTATGAACTGACTTTCAGCCGGGGCAGTGCAAAGCTGACCTGGCGGATTCCGGTCCGGGGTTACCGCCTGGAGCTGGAACAGGCCGGGCTTTCCGGGGCGACGCTGGTTTCCGGGGAGTCATTCCGGCCCAGGGATGCTGCCGGATTCGGAAACTGGCTGGAACAGAGCCGTTACGTGGTCATTCATGAAGGCGGCGCACAGCAGCTTGGCCTGGAAGAAACAGACGTCGAGGAGCAGACGGCCGACCAGTGGGTCGGATATCGAAATCGGTACTGGACGCTGATGGCCGGAGCACCCGTTGCTGTCACTGCGAGGCTG
>JARFQZ010000345.1 GCA_029287515.1 Lysobacterales bacterium | reverse complement strand
CGAGAGTCGCATATTCTTAATTATCCCTAACGAGCTTGTGTGTGATTGCTTTCACATTAGGGCAATGATTGCAGATGTAAATGACCAACAGGGCTTTAGGGCCAACGCAGTCTTGCAGAGTCGATGTTTTTCCATCAACACCCAACAGTGAAAAATCCGGGGGGCTGACGCCATCATCGCAAACAGGTGTGTATGTGCTGACCATATTTTTCACTTATTGCGTCGAAAACCGCATTATATCAGTCTCAAAGCGTAATTTTACCTGCGCAATTTTCTGAAAATTTGCTATTATAAATTTAAACTTTTCGAAGTTTTTCGCCTCTAATAGTTTCCGGGAACGCTAACCGGGGACTCTAACGCAGTGGGGATATACAGAAAGATGAGCCTCAGCAGCAGCCTTAACAATGCCAGGACAGTCACGTTACTGACCTGCGTGCTGCTGTGCCTGTCCCCGGTCCCGGCAGTTGCCGGCGATGCCGGGGCACCGGTCTCAATTCTGTCCAACGACACATTGAGCCTGATGGCTGAAGTTTCGTCTTCCGATGCAAAAGACAGCACACCGTTTTCGCTGGTTGTGAATGACACTGCCGGTCTTGATTTCGATGTGGGCGGAAGCGAAAAGCGAAAACTTCAGCTGGTTCTGAACCAGCCCCTCACGCTCTCCACCGGCACCCAGGCCCGGCTGCTGGACAATGGCAGCAACCTGCTCGGACTGGACGCCACGCTTGACGTGCCTCTGACGGACAAATTCAGTCTGGCGGCCGGCATGGATAAGCAACTGGGCGCAGCGCGTTTTCAGTCGCTTGGAAGTATTCAGTGCATGAACGGCACTTTGCGGGCCGATTCATACACAGCGTCGGGGTGCCGGTTCGTGAACGAGCCATTGGCCTCGACCGAACAGAATCGTTTTCAGCTGGGCGCGCAGATGAACCTGGGAAACACGGCCACATCAATCGGCTGGTTCAATCAGGACTCAGAACTTAACCAGTCAAATGTCCAGCGAGTGAGTGGCATCGGCGGGCAGGCAGTGATGGGTAACAGCCTGCTGTCTCCAAATCTTGGAAACCCATTGCTGGCTTCCAACGGCAATGACCCGCTTCAGTACCTCAACAGCGAGGCAAGCGGTATCAATCTCAACTTCAAAGTGGGAATAGCCACCGACAACGCAGGCGATATCAAGCTTGGGCTGGCGTTTACCCGTGTGCTCGACGCGGATTACCAGGGGCTCTACTCTGGCGCCGCCGATGCGCTGTCATGGACCGTGGCCGAACCATTCAACCTGGCCCGGATGAACCTGGAATGGAACAAGGGTTCTTTCAGCAGCGGCATCCAGGGTTATTATCGTGACTCAGTCGACTTTCTTAACCGCGGCAACGTGGACAGCCTGGCCACCTTCGATGTCCATTTCACCTGGCGAACCCCCTGGAACGCCAATCTCAGTGTCGGCGCCAGCAATGTAATGAATGCCGGAGCGGACAGCACGGTAACCACGGAGAGCCAACCTGTGGATCCTTTCGAATCGATCTACGGGCGCATCCCTTACGTCAGGTACAAACAAGACCTCTGATCTTCCTGCGAAACACCCTGATGTGAGCCGGTTGGCGCCAGCCAGAGGCGAACCCAATAACGCCGTCGAGCGCAGCCGCCTTCCGCCGCAGGCGGGAGCAGGGAAGCAAGACTCCATTCATGTTAGACTTGCGCCGTTTCGCTCGATCAAGGTTTAGAAATGAACAAGTATTTGATTGCTTTTATATCCCTGCTGGTCTCCATTTCAATTTTTGCCGCCGAAGGCTTTTCTTCACTTGAGGAGCAAATGACGGGTAAAGAATTTTCCGCGGCCGGCCTGGACAAACTGTCTCAATCTGAACTTGATTCTCTCAATGCCTGGATTCACGCCCGCTCACTGGCAACACTGGCGACACGGAAAAGCACCCCTGCAGACTCTGATAATCCCGGTGATGACGATCAGGTAGAAGAATCCGAAGAAGAACAGGAAAGAACAACCATTACCAGTAACCTGGTCGGCAAGTTCAGCGGCTGGGACGGCCAGACCACCTTCAAGTTGAAAAACGGCCAGGTCTGGGTGCAGTCGGACAAGGACAAGTTCTACACCAAGGAAATTAAAAACCCCGCTGTAGTAATCGAGCCCGGAATGTTTGGAACCTGGCGGTTGAGCATAGAAGGGTTTGATGAAGATTGCCGTGTAAAGCGCATCCAGTAGATTAAAGAGTTTCGCTTCCCTGCTCCCACAGCTGCGCTGTGGAAGGCGGCTGCACTCAACGGCGTTCAGGAGTCCGCTCCGCGGACATAGGTCTCGCGCGCGACGGCAGACGGTCAGCGCTTCTTCGCCTGCGGCGAAACCGCACTTCCCTCTATGCCTGCGCTCCCTGCTCCCACAGCTACGCTGTGGAAGGCGGCTTCGCTCCCTGCTCTTTAGAGGTTCTTTCGTAGTTCGTTACTTAATTGGCGCTTGGCTCGCATGGCTTTTCTTTGCTGGCGGGCGCGGAACAACAGGGCGCGCACGACCAGGTAGGCGATTGCTGCCAGGCCCATAAGGACAAAAGGACCGATTGACGACAGTTGACTGAAGCCGCGGGAATCCCACCAGTACCACCCGAACCCTGCAATGAACACCGTAATGACCAGGTAGCTGACCATGTTCAGCCTGTAGATACGGTCGCGCAATTTTCTGGCGCGGAATATTTCCAGGTCCTGCTCGGTGACGTCCCCGAGCTGAAATCCACAGTAACTGCATAATGCTGCCCTGCTGGAAATCTGCTTGTTGCATTCGGGGCAGGAAATAATACTCATCTCATTCTCCGAAAAATCTTAATTCGGCACACAAACCACCTTCTTTCCGATTACTGAAATGGATCGACCAGCCGTAAAGCTCACAGAGTCTCTTGACGATGGCGAGGCCAAGGCCTGCACCCTTGCCGGCAATGTTCTGGCCCCGGTAATGCCGGTCAAATACCCGGTCGAGGTCCTCTTCAGGAATACCCGGGCCGGTGTCCTCGATTGTCACTCGTCCGTTGCCGATGGTGATCACCACTTCACCTTCTGAAGTGTATCTCATGGCATTGCCGATCAGGTTGCCCACCGTGACCGCGACGACGGCTTCCGGTGCAATCACGCTGACCTTGTCGTACTCGACGACGCGAAGCACCAGAGGCTTGTTTCCAACCAGGGGTTCGTACAGATGCACAACCTCACCGACAATCCGCCCTATATTGTGGGCCGTACTCTCTTTGTCGATCCCCTGCTCCGCGCGCACCATGTGAAGCAAGGCGGTGGTAATGTCGGCGGACTGGCGGGCAGCTCGTGCAATGCGCAGCAAGCGAGTGCGAATCTTGGGGTCGAGGTCAGGCTGGGCCAGCAGAAGTTCGGTGGCGCCCGTGATAACCGTCAGGGGCGACCTGAGCTCATGGCTGACATCTGCGTTGAACTCCCGGTCACGTTCGACCAGGTGGTGCAGCCTTTCCGCGTAACTGTCCAGGGCGTTCGCCAGTTGCCCCACTTCGTCGTCGGCGAAATGATGGGAAAGAGCCTCAGGTTTGCTTTCCTCGCTCAGGGTATCCAGGCGGGCTGCAAGATCTGTAACAGGTTTCATAACCCGCCGGGAAGACCAGGCGCCCAGCATGAATGACAGGACCGAAAACACCAGCACAACCCCTATCAACGCAACAATAAGCTGCCGCTTGATTCTCTGGTTATCACTGACATCGTAAATAAGGAATGCCCAGAGATCCTCCTCCTTGCGAATGGCCGCCTTGAAAATACCGCCGGCAATGTTCACGTCATGCACGCCGGAAGGCAGACCCCTGACCTCGGCACTGACGGTCTGGTTGGGATCGCCGGGACGCGTGATGTAACCCTGGATTCGCGTATAAAAAGGCTCCACGACTGAGGGGTCAATTCTGAGCTGGCCCACATAGTCGTCTAGTTCCCGCGCAAGCGTCGCGCCAATTAATTGGTCCTCGAGGTAATTCTGCAGCGCCAGCGTGCTGATGGCGAAAAGTGCGCTCAGTAACGTTCCGAGCACCATGAAATAGAGAATGATCCGGCTGCGGAGCCTACGACGATAAAGCATCCGGCTCGACCAGGCGGTAGCCGATTCCGTGGCGGGTTTGGATCATGTTGCTGCCAAACGGCTTGTCGATCGCGCTGCGAAGGGAGTGAATGTGAACCCTGAGGCTGTCGCTGTCCGGCATTTCTTCACCCCAGACTTCCATTTCCAGTTCCGCTCGGGAAACCACGTTGGGTGAGGCGTCCATCAGGCAGTGCAACAATTTCAGACCGATAGGATTAAGGTAAATATCCTGGTCGCCGCGCCGGACATTGAGAGTATCCAGGTTATAGCTGAGGTCTCCGACGTTCAGTTCACGGCGTTTTTTCCGGCGTCCCCGCCCTGCCAGGACGTTGAGGCGGGCTGCGACTTCCTGCAATTCGAAAGGCTTCACAAGGTAGTCATCGGCCCCTGTTTCAAAACCGGCGAGCTTGTCTTCCAGGCGGTCCCGGGCCGTAAGCATCAACACCGGGGTGTCCTTGCCCGCTTCAGAACGAAGCTTGCGGCAGACGTCCAGCCCGTCCATTCCGGGCAAGGCCAGATCCAGCACGATGGCATCGAATTCGTTGACCACAGCCAAGTGGAGGCCGGTTACGCCGTCCCCTGCAAAATCCACCGTGTGGCCGTGATCCTCCAGGTAATCGCCAAGGTTTGCGGCGATGTCCGGATTGTCTTCAATGATCAGTACGCGCATTGACTAGAATTGGTCTCCCAGAACTTCGACGCCCTCCAGTCCTTTTGCGAGGGTCTCGGCGTCACCGCCTTCATCCAGCTTGATCATGAGCCTGACCTCGTTCGCGGAATCAGCATGGCGCAATGCATCATCGTAGGAAATTTTTCCTTCTTTGTACATATTGAACATGCATTGGTCGAACGTAATCATGCCGTGATGCCCCGAATCCCGCATGACGAGTTTCAGTTCATCGATCTCGCCCTTGCGGATGAGATCCTTGATCAACGGGGTCGCCAGCAACACTTCGAATGCGGCCCACCGGCGCGAGCCGTCCACCGACGGAATCAGCTGCTGGGCGATGGTCGCCTTGAGGTTGAACGAGAGGTCCAGCAGAATCTGTTCGCGCTGATCCTCCGGGAAGAAGTGGAGAATACGGTCCATTGCCTGGTTGGCATTGTTGGCATGCAGAGTGGCAAGCACCAGGTGACCCGTTTCGGAAAATGTAATGGCGTGTTCCATCGTTTCACGGGTACGCACCTCGCCGATCAGGATCACGTCAGGCGCCTGTCGCAAGGTGTTTCTCAGCGCTACCTCGAATGATTCGGTGTCGATTCCGACTTCACGCTGGGTGACCAGGCTTTTACCGTGCTGATGGACGTACTCGATCGGATCCTCGATCGTGATGATATGCCCGGTCATGCGCTGGTTACGATAACCCACCATCGCCGCCATAGAGGTCGATTTACCGGTACCGGTGGCGCCCACGAACAATATGATTCCGCGTTTTTCAAGCGCCAGTTCGGACATCGCATCCGGACAACCCAGCTCTTCAAAATTCGGGATGCGGGTCTCAATTCGCCTGCACACCATTCCGGTCTGGCCCTGCTGAACGAATGCACTGATCCTGTAACGCACATCCGGGCCCAGCGAGTATGCAAACTGCAATTCCTGGGTATTCCTGAACTCTTCTTTCTGTCTTTCACCCATCAGGCTAAGCACAATCTCCCTGCATTTTTCGGCTGTCAACAGGTCCGTGGTAATGGGTTTGATCTTGCCATGAACCTTGATGCACGGAGGCGCATCAGCCGTGACGAACAAGTCGGACCCGACCTCGTCATGTAATTGCTTCAACCAGTTGTCAATGACTTTCATATTCATGCCTCCTACTGGAACATCTTCTTGTCGACAGCCCGCCTGGCGGCCTCGATCTTGTTGATGATACCGCGCGCAATGAGCGCTTCGAGAGCCTGGTCAAGCGTTTGCATTCCGACATTCTGGCCGGTCTGGATGGCCGAGTACATCTGCGCCACCTTGTCTTCCCTGATCAGGTTCCGGATCGCCGGCGTCGCCACCATGATTTCCCAGGCAGCCACACGGCCTCCACCGATCCGTTTCAAAAGTGTTTGGGTAATAACGGCCCGCAGCGATTCCGAAAGCATGGATCGCACCATTGATTTCTCACCGGCCGGAAATACGTCGATAATCCTGTCTACGGTTTTTGGCGCCGAACTGGTATGTAGCGTGGAGAACACGAGATGGCCGGTCTCCGCCGCTGTGAGCGCCAGGCGAATGGTTTCCACATCGCGCATTTCGCCGACCAGTATGATATCCGGGTCCTCACGCAGAGCCGCTCTCAGAGCCTGGTTGAAACCGTGGGTATCGCGATGTAACTCGCGTTGGTTGATGACGCATTTTTTACTGCGGTGCACGAATTCGATCGGATCTTCGATCGTCAGCACGTGGCCTTCGACCTGGTTGTTGAGGTGATCGATCATCGCCGCCAGCGTGGTGGATTTACCTGAACCCGTTGGGCCTGTCATCAGGATCAATCCACGGGGAGCATCAATGATGTCCCTGAAAATAGGCGGCGCACCGATGTCTTCAAGCGTCCATACCGTATCGGGAATGGTTCTGAATGCGCCACCTACACCACGGTCATGATGGAAACAGTTGACACGGAAACGGGCCAGCCCCTGGACAGCATAGGAGTAGTCGACTTCGAGGTTGGCTTCGAAATCACGCCGATGCTGATCACTCATGGTGGAATAAATCAGCTCCTGCAGCTGGGCCGTATCCAGCGCAGGCAATGTCAGCCGGCGAATGTCCCCATCCACTCGAATCATGGGTGGTAGCCCGGATGAAAGGTGCAAATCCGAGGCGTTGTTTTTTACCGAAAAAGCGAGCAGCTCAGCAATATCCATTTTCTCTCCTTGAAACTACCTGGCCGCGTTACAATACACCAGCGATCTAACCAGGATGCATGTTTCCAGTCCTTGACAATTACGCGCCACGTATAACCATAGAACAAGCACAGTCTTCCTGCAAGATGAATAACTTAAAAGAAAATCTTAATAATGTTCGTGCAAGGGTCGGATCGGCCTGCAAAAAGGCGGGCAGAAACCCCTCCGGGATCGTCATCCTGGCGGTCAGTAAAAGGCATCCCGTGGAACGAATCCGGGCGCTTCATGACCTTGGGCAGGTTTGTTTCGGTGAAAACTATGTGCAGGAAGCGCTCGCAAAAATGGATCAACTACGGGAGAACAGCATTGAATGGCATTTCATCGGTCCGCTGCAATCGAATAAAACCGCCGATGTCGCCCGGCATTTCCAGTGGGTACAAAGTGCAGACCGGATCAAGATCCTGAACCGGCTCTCTAAACAGCGACCCGCGAGCCTGCCGGACCTCAACATCTGCCTGCAGGTGAACATAGACCGCGAACCCCAGAAGGCCGGCGCCATGCCGGAAGAAGTCATGGACCTGGCCACTGCCGCACACGCCCTGCCGGGCCTTCGGCTGCGGGGCCTGATGACGATTCCCATGGCCGCGTCGGTTCAGCACGACCCAAGCGGCAGCTATCGTCAAATGCAGTCTCTTTACCGGGAGTTGATTCAATCCGGTCTTGAACTTGATACTCTGTCCATGGGGATGTCGGGTGATCTGGAAGCCGCCATAATGAACGGCAGCACCATGGTCCGCGTTGGCACGGACCTGTTTGGACAGAGGCCAGAGTAATGGTAAACGAAGCATGCTAATCACTTTTATCGGCGGTGGAAACATGGCCACGGCACTGGTAAGCGGCCTGGTAAATCCGCCAAGGGCACATATCAGCATCAGGGTTTGCGACCCCAGTGAAG
>JARFQZ010000094.1 GCA_029287515.1 Lysobacterales bacterium | reverse complement strand
CTGATCCACGGTTTGGCCAACCTCCTCTTCGCGCGAGGAATGAATGACTGTCCCGTTCTTGCTGAGGATCCGGACCCGGTCGATGTCTTTTTGCGCGCCTACATCCCGAATGACCTGGTTCACATAGGACGGCTGGTTCTGAAGCATCGCAAAGCGCGTGCTCTTGATGGTCACTTCAGATAGCTGGGCCGCGTGGCTGATGGCCTGCTGGAGCAGCTGCTCCTCGCTGTTCCGCACCATCATGACTGTGAACAGCAGCACCGCGGCGGTCAGGGCGACTCCAATGTAGATGCCGACTTTGACTTTCAGGCTGTTTCTGATCATGTTCCTATGCCTTTCGCTCAATCTCCCCTGGCCGTCAGCGATTCCGCAACACGGGCGGCATTGACGACACAGTCATTCAGGCTGACGCCCCGAAACGCGTTTCCGGTCAACAGCAAGCCGGGATGACGCTTCAGCTCTTCATCGATCGCCTCCAGCCGGTCTGCATGCCCGACCAGGTACTGAGGTATGGCTCTCTGATGCCGGTAGACCGAGACGAATTCCGGGTCTGTCTCGAGGTCCAGAATATCGTTCAGATCGCCCAGAACGCGGTCCAGCATTTGCTGCTCGGGAAGTTCGGCGAACTGCGATGACCTGGCACCGCCGACCAGGGTTCGAAGCAGCACCGACCCCTCCGGTGCGCGGTTGGGGAATACGTTGGAATCTACCACCGTACCGAGGATCCCACGCTTTTCGCGCGAGGGCACCAGGAAGCCGAAGCCATCCAGGCCGGATCCCATCCTTTGCCTGCTGTATCCCATGCAAACCACGGCCACTGCCGGATACGGTATTGCCTCCAGTTGCCGGGACACGGCGGGTAGAAAATCCTGCAGAATCCGGGCTTGTGCGTAAGCGGGCGCAGCGAGGACGAGCCTGTCGAACTCTTCGAATTGTCCATCGGCAAGGTGCACGGTGTAGAGGCCGCCATTGGACGAAACGGCTTCAACCGGGGAATTGAGCCGCACCCTCGAACCCAGTTCAGCAGCCAGCGTGTCCGTCAGCACCGACATGCCGTGTTCGAACGACGTCAGCGTCCCGCCCGGGCCGGGGCCCGGAGTATCCTTTTTTCCGGCCCTGCGCGCTGCTTTCTGAAGCTTGATCAGACCGCGAATCAGGCTTCCATACTCGCTCTCCACCTCGTGGATGCGCGGAAAGCAGCTTTTCAGGCTCATTTTCCGGGCATCTCCGGCAAATACGCCGGAAGCCATCGGGTCGATCAGCTTTTCGAACGCTTCGCGGCCCAGGTGCCGGGTTCCGAACTCTTCCAGGGTTTCGTCCGGTTTTTCGGAGCGGCCTGAGAAGACCTCTCCGATCACCCGTACGCGGCCCGGAACACTCAAAAGATTGGAAGAAAAGAATTCCGGCGGCTTCTCCGGAAGTTTGTGCAGTTCGCCCTCGCTGAACACATAGCGTTTTTGCGCCGCGGTATTGGCCGTCACGGGGGACACACCCACTTCGCTGCAAAGCTCCAGGGTCCGGGGAACCTTGTTCAGAAACGCATTGACACCCCACTCGCAGAGATACCCTTCGGGCGTCATTTCCGTGTGCACCTTTCCGCCGGCTCTGGTGCCGGCCTCGAAGATGACGACCTCCGAATCCGGGGCTTGCGCCAGGATCGCCTGGGCGGTTGCCAGACCCGAGATTCCGCCTCCCACAATGGCTGCTTTCAATTTGTCATACCGACAGTGATACTATTGATTCCGAATTTTAACCTTTTTGGCCGGAGAGCCCTTCAATTTTATGTTTTAGTTGACACACATCATGCCTGCACGGGCGTCGTCGGCGTAATTTTGTGATGGATCAAGACTGGGGAGAATTCGAACATGAAGAACATGTTAACCGCTGGAACATTGATGTTGATTTGCCTGTTGCTGTCGGCGCTCGCCGGCTGCATGGTCGAGGATGCGGTCAGCTACTCCCGGGACGTCAAACCCATTATCCAGAAAAACTGTATTTCCTGCCATGAGCAGGGCGGCGCCGGCTACGAAGCCAGCGGTTTCAGCATGGAAACGTACGATGACCTGATGAAGGGCACGAACTTCGGTCCCATGGTAATTCCCGGAGACAGTGAGGGAAGCAACATGGTAGTCCTGATGGAAGGTCGGGCGGATCCGTCGATCAGTATGCCGCATGGCGGTATGGACCCGGTCAGAAAACAGGACATCGACACGTTGAGGCGCTGGATCGACCAGGGCGCGAAGAAAAACTAGGCACGTTGACATAAATACACAGGGGCTGCCACATGGTGCTGGACCGGCCTCGATACGTTCAAACAAACAGAGAGCAGGACCATGAAAAATCATCCTGAATCCACACGCGCTTGTATCAAACCGGCCGTTATCGCAGCCGCACTCTTGTTAGTGCTGCTGGCAGCCCCCGGCCAGGCCGCGGAAGGGGAAGAGACTGAAGAGGCACTCGAATATTCCCGCGGTGTAAAGCAATGCATGACCTGTCATCGTGAAGGCAGGGACAAACCAGCACATGAAATCTTCTTCTCGCCGATGGGAATTACCGGAGATCCGGACGCGCCGTTCGCCGAAGGCAACCACGATTGCGAAGCCTGCCACGGCCCGAGCAAGCACCACCTTAGGCGTCAGCCCGACGGCAGCCGCCTGCCGCCGGCGGTAACCTTCAATGAAAAAACGCCGATCGAAAAGCAGAACGAAGTGTGCCTCAACTGCCACGAGAAGCAGAGCCACATGTTCCACTGGTCAGGCAGCGCGCATGAAGTGGAAGGAAATGCCTGCGTGGATTGCCACGATCTTCACGTGGTTAACGATCCCGTTCTCGCGGTCGAAACCCAGCCGGAAGTCTGCTACCAGTGTCATAAGGAACAGCGGGCACAGTTCCTGCGGCAATCGCGTCATCCGGTTCAGGGTACGACCAGCTCAATGGCATTTGTCGGCCTGCTGAGCTGCACCGACTGCCACCAGCCGCATGGCGGACCGGGCCCAGCGGGGCTGGTACGGAATACGCTGAACGAGCAGTGCTACGAATGCCATGCCGAGAAGCGTGGTCCGTTCCTGTGGGAGCATGCGCCGGTCCAGGAAGACTGCTCCAACTGCCACGTACCGCACGGTTCCAACCAGGAAAACCTGCTGTTCGCGCGGCAGCCGTATCTTTGCCAGCAATGCCACGTCACCAGGTTCCATCCCAGCGGTGTGTACAGCGGCACCGGCATCCCGCCGGAAGGGGCCGATCAGAGAATGCTCGGCAAACAGTGCATGAATTGTCATACCCAGGTTCACGGTTCCAATCACCCCGGCGGAATCGGGCAGACCCGTTAGCGGTCCGGATACGGTGAAGGAGTAGAGACATGACCCACAAATTCAAAACAATCCTGAG
>JARFQZ010000273.1 GCA_029287515.1 Lysobacterales bacterium | reverse complement strand
GTTTACGTCCATCGACCGTGCCGTGCAACGCAAGGGGCTCCTGATCGTTCTGCTGACCCGGCTGGTCATGGTTATACCCTACCAACTGCTCAATTACTCGCTGGGCCTGACACAGGTCAGCTTCAGGAACGCTATCCTTGGCACCGCACTGGGTTCGATACCGCCGGTATTTCTGTTCGTTTACCTGGGAACGACGGTGAGCAATATCGCGGCCATCATGAGCGGTGATGTCCAGCTCGAGGGGCAGGAACTGATCATCGCAGGCATTGCCCTGGCCGTGGTAGTAAGCGTCATCACGCTGATTGTCCGAGTCGCAGGCAAGACCCTGAGAGAAGAATTACTTTTTGCTTCGAAGTAATCGGTTTTACTTGGTCAGGTAATACCCCCGGTAATACTGCGGCTGCAAACGAGTGTACTGGGCATGCAGGAACTCGATCACGTCGATCAGTTCAGCCACCGTCATTTCCTCACCAAAATACGGCATTGGTGAAATGATCGCATCCCGCTCGGCTTTTTTCAGCATGTTCACATATTTCGGTGAAATGATGTGGTCCGGATTCACCACGGCAGTGAGCAGTTCACCATAGTTCTTCACGCGGTAGACTTCGCCGCCAATCTCGAGCACGAAGGGGGCGGTAAACTCAACGTCCGGAAAGTCCACGCCGGGGATGGTGTGGCACGAATGGCAATTGAAGTCCACGAAGACCTGTTCGCCCTGGGGAATGTCACCTTTGGGGAGCACAAAGCCTTTCACCGGTTTGCCGTTTTCAGTGCAGGCCGGCAAGGCCATGAGGATAATCGCAACGAGAGTGACGAAGCGGAAGAGTTTCAATCCGTTCTCGATAGACATGACAAATCCTCCCAGGCAGAAGAGACTCTTTTATTTTGATCCCCTGCAGGACTCTTTCATATGTCCTGAGTCACGCGAAGTTCAATCCATGGTCACTTCATGCACCGGTGCGGGCGCACGCCGGCCGGCATCGGGACGGAACACATCACGGTCGCCGTAAAAGGCTTCATCCTGCTCCCCTGCCTGCCACCATCCCGGGATGCCCATCAGGGGCAGCGGTGAAAGCGAAGCCGGTGATTTCAGAAGTTTCTTTGCGAGAAGCGCCCGGGCCAGCCGGCGATCGAGATCTTCGACCGGCATCCACCGCGGGGTATGCAGCAGCAATGCGTGGGCCGTGACCGATTTGTAAGGATCAAGAAATTTCTCGAGAATCGCGTGGCCGCATACCGTAACACGGATACCTGTTTGCCATTTTTCGCGGTGAATGACAAATGCGTAGTGCCAGTCTTTTTCCGCCAGTGCTCGCAACACTCCAGGCTCCGCCCCGCTGACGATCACGCCGCTTTCATCGAGCAACGTCAGCGCATCACGCACCTGCCCGCGACGGCCTGATTTTTCAGTTCCAAGTTCAGCATAATGCCGGGCATTCATCGCCGCCTTGAGTTTCGGAAAACGGCACCAGGCGAGTGCATTGAACAGGTCGTGCCAGTTCTGCTCCCGGGTGCTGACCTCACCGGTCTCGTAGATGTGTTTCTCATAATCCCGAACGCCGGGGTCGCTGGCGGGAACGAACCGAACGGGCAAGCCACGGCAGTTGACGACGTCCGGTGGTAATAACCGCGTCAACGCGGCGGCGGGTGGAATGCCGCTATCCAGGCCTTGCAGAATGCCCCGGTACCCGGCCCAGCAGGGCAGATCAGGATTAATTTTGGCGTTCTTCGTCAACGATGTAATGAGCGCCTTTGCTGCGGGGGTTGAGCGAGGCTGCGTGCACCACCAACAGCGCGGCTTGAACGGCGTTGCGCAATTCCACCAACTCCGGGGTCACCCGGCAGTCCCGGTAGAACGACTGGATTTCCTCCCGTGCTTCCATCAGGATGCGGCGTGCCCGGGTCAGGCGCCTGGGTGAGCGCACAATGCCCGCATAGTTCCACATGGTCTGTTGAACGAGATTCAGATCCTGGCCAACCAGCGTAGGATCCGCCTCCAGTGGTGGACTCTCCCAGGCCCTCGGCTCGGGCAACTTGAATTCCATCGCGGCGATGTCCCGGGCGTCCGCCTGCGCCGTGAATTTCGCGCTGGTCAGGCACTCCAGCAACGAGGTGCTCGCCAGCCGGTTGGCGCCGTGCAACCCGGTGCAGGCGGTCTCCCCTATGGCATTAAGATGCAGTACGCTGGTGCGGCCTTCCAGGTTGGTGTGCACGCCGCCACAGGAATAGTGGGCCGCGGGCACGACGGGGATCGGATCGTGCCGGATATCGACACCGTGCTCCAGGCAGCGCTCGAAAACCGATGGGAACCGGCCTTTCAGGTTGTTCTTGTCCAGGGCGCCCAGGTCCAGGTAGACACAGGGTTCGCCGCTGGTGGCCATTTCCTTGTGGATGGCACGTGAAACGATGTCCCTGGGCGCCAGCGATGCCCTGGGGTGCAATGCATCCATGAACGGATTGCCCTCGACGTTGACCAGCACGGCCCCCTCACCGCGGATCGCCTCGGTAATAAGGAAGCGGGGGGCATTCTTGCCATAGAAAACGGTCGGGTGAAACTGCACATACTCCAGGTCTATCAGTCGTGCGCCCACGCGATAAGCCATGGCCACGCCGTGGCCAACAGTCCCGGGAAAGTTGGTGCTGTGCTGGAAAATATGCCCCAGGCCACCGGTCGCCAGCACGGTCTTGCGCGCGACCATG
Organism: Lysobacterales bacterium; assembly: GCA_029287515.1. Taxonomy (GTDB): domain Bacteria; phylum Pseudomonadota; class Gammaproteobacteria; order Xanthomonadales; family SZUA-36; genus JAHEFT01. Next base: position 5,180 of record JARFQZ010000273.1, on the reverse strand, counting down.
GCGACCGGTTCGGTCGAACCTGCCGGCAGCACGAATGCGCCAAAACAGGTCAACGGCAAATACCGGTCGATCGCGTTGTCCGTATTGTGCGACAGGGTCAAAAGATCGATCGCAACTGCGCCTTCCTGTCGCTTGATGCCTGGCGTCTCCTGAACGCGCCGGGCCACCGCCGACAGGATCGCATGCCCGGTGAGATCCCTGGAGTGGATAATCCGCCGGGCGCTATGCCCGCCTTCTCGCGTGAACTCCAGTTCGCCATCTGCAAGACGGTCGAAGCCGACGCCCAGATCATCGATCAACAGGTCATGGACCGCTTTGGGCCCCTCTTCCACCAGTTGCCTGACCGCTGCGGGGTTGGCGGTATGGTCACTCGCCTCAAGGATGTCCTTTGCCAGCAGGCCCGAACCCGGATCCGTGTCATAAATGATGCCGCCCTGGGCCCAGTCGCTGTTCGCGTCAGTCGGACCGCCCAGTGACAGAAGCTGCACATCCAGCCCCGCCTTCTCGGCCTGTAACGCGTAAGCCGCGCCGGCCAGGCCGGCGCCGATCACAAGACAGTCAGTGCGGATGATTTCCATGAAATCGGACGTTACCGGCTTAGTGCGGCCGCGTCAAAGACCGGAGAAGATTGATTAAACAATTGCACTCCAAGATAATCTTGAGACTCACAGAGGATAATCCGATGGCAATGCATCCACTGGCTGGCAAGCCCGCTCCCGAATCGATCCTGGAAAATATTCCGCGGCTGATCAGCAATTACTACAGTTTCGAACCCGACCCGTCCAATCCGGCTCATGCCGTCGCCTTCGGCACCTCCGGCCACCGCGGCAGCTCCAATGCGTTGACGTTTAACGAGCGGCATGTCCTGGCCATAAGCCAGGCCGTCTGTGAATACCGCAGTTCCCAGGGCATTTCCGGTCCGCTGTTCCTGGGCATAGACACCCATGCGCTGTCGGAACCCGCCCTGATCAGCGCGGTGGAAGTTTTTGCGGCCAATGGTGTCGAAGTGATGATCGATGCCGAGTCGGGCTACACCCCGACCCCGGTGATTTCCCACGCCATTTTGTGCCACAACCGGGGCAACCCGGGACAGGCGGACGGAGTGGTCATTACGCCGTCCCACAATCCGCCGGCGGACGGCGGTTTCAAGTACAACCCGCCCAGTGGCGGGCCGGCGGATACATCCATCACGGCCGCCATAGAACAGCGGGCGAACGAATTGATGAGAGAACCTTCGGCGATAAGGCGCACGCCATGGCCCCGGGCCATCACACGGGACAATGTGCACCGCCACGACTACATAACACCCTATGTCAGTGACCTGGGCAGCGTCGTCGACATGGGCATCATCGCCGAATCCGGCATCCGCATCGGGGCTGACCCGATGGGCGGTTCCGGTATCGCCTACTGGGAACCCATCGCGGAAAAATACGGCCTTAACCTCGAGCGGGTCAGCGAAATCGTGGACTCCACGTTCCGCTTCATGAGCGTGGACAAAGATGGAAAAATCCGCATGGACTGTTCTTCGCCATCCGCAATGGCCGGGCTCATAGGCCTCAAGGACCAGTACGATATCGCTTTCGGCAACGACACCGACTTCGACCGGCACGGTATCGTGACGCCAAGCGGCGGCCTGATGAACCCGAATCACTACCTGGCGGTCGCCATCGAATACCTGTTTGCCAACCGGCCCGGTTGGCCCGCCAACGCCGCCATCGGCAAAACCCTGGTCAGCAGCAGCATGATCGACCGCCTGGCCGCCGCCGGCGGCAGGGCCATGAGCGAGGTACCGGTAGGCTTCAAGTGGTTTGTCGACGGCCTGCTGGATGGCTCATACGGCTTCGGAGGAGAAGAAAGCGCCGGCGCCTCGTTCCTCCGCAGGGACGGAACCGTGTGGACCACGGACAAGGACGGCATCATCATGGACCTGCTGGCGGCGGAAATCACGGCGCGCACCGGCCGCGATCCGGCCATGCACTACCAGGACCTGACCAAGCGATTCGGAACCCCGGTTTACGAGCGCATCGACGCACCCGCCAGCCCTGAAGAAAAAGCCATTTTGAAGGAACTGTCACCCGAACAAGTGACGGCCACCGAGTTGGCCGGCGAACCCATTACTCACCGGCTGACCCGGGCGCCCGGCAACGATGCTGCAATAGGCGGGTTGAAAGTGGTTACCGAAAACGGTTGGTTTGCGGCGCGCCCATCGGGCACAGAGAACATTTATAAAATCTATGCCGAAAGCTTCAAAAGCGCGGCGCACCTGCAGCAAATCCAGCAGGAAGCGCAGGACATAGTGAAAGCCGCGTTGTCAGGAGGCCGATCATGAAATGGAAAGGCCGAAGACAAAGCACCAACGTGGTGGACAGCCGCGGCAAGAAAGTCGCCAATACCGCCGGGGCCGCCGTTCTGCTGAACTTCGTCGGGCGCCGGTTTGGCATGAAAGGCATCCTGGTGATGGTTGTCGTAGTGGGCGTGTTGTGGATGACCGGCCTGGTCGATCCGTCGGCGTTCCTGGGCGGCACCGGCAGCCAGACGGTTCCCTATCAGCCCTCTGCCGCTGAGCAGGAGCGGTTTGATTTCGTCACGGTGGTGCTGGCCGACACGGAAGACGTGTGGACTGCCGAGTTCGCCCGGCATGGCGAAACCTATCCTGAACCACAGCTTGAAATTTACCGCGGTCGAATCAACACCGCCTGTGGCATGGGCTCGGCGCAGATGGGGCCTTTTTACTGTCCCGGCGACCGCAAGGTTTACATCGACCTGGGTTTTTACGATGAGCTTGAAAGGACGTTCCAGGCGCCGGGCGATTTCGCCCAGGCCTATGTCATTGCGCACGAAGTAGGGCATCACATCCAGACCCTGCTCGGCACGTCGCAGAAGGTGCACGCCAGGAGGGGCCAACCTGACTACAACGAGTGGTCGGTCAGGCTGGAGCTTCAGGCCGATTACTACGCCGGTGTCTGGGCGCGCAACAACCAGCAATACCTGGACCAGGGGGATATCGAGGAGGCCATGCGCGCCGCCAATGCCATAGGTGACGACGCGATCCAGGGCCGCACCCGCGGCAAGGTAGTGCCCCATACGTTCACCCACGGAACCTCCGAACAGCGAATGCGCTGGTTCAACAAGGGCCTGCAGAGTGGCAGGATCGAAGACGGCGATACCTTCTCGATGCCATACGAGGCGCTTTAAAGCAGAAACCTGCGGGTGTCCGTGGCCTGCCCTTTCGCATTGTATTGGCGCTCACTGAAATAAATGCTGCCATCCCGCCGGAGAAGCAGCACCGATGAAGATCGCGTTCCATAAACGTCCGACACGATGAAATAGTGTTTCATCATCCTTTCGGGCGCCAGGTGCTTTTCTATATCCTGGGGAATTTCCCCCGGGGTCAGGGAGCGGTCGGAAAGCAGGTCGAACAAGGACTCGGGTTCGATTTCCTCGTTTTGAAGTATCTCTTCCAGGTGATCCCGGCCCGCCTCTACCTTGGGCCAGTTGGTATCCAGCAGGTGGTTACTCAGGCCATGCACGCCCGGCTTCACTGTAATCACACTCCCGCTCCGGTTTGAAACATAGGTCAGCGATTTCCGGTTGCCCATCAGCAGGTTAAAGCCCTGGTATTCGGCAGCCTGGTTTCGCAACCGTTCAGCGTGCTCCAAAGGTGATTTTCTGCCTGCCAGGAAATTCCTGACCAGGTGCCCCCTGGACCGCCCCTTTGCGATACCGGGCCCGGAAGGTTCGCGATAATTGGTAATCGCTGCGAAGCGGCCGGCACGGTTCACACCGAGCCATGTACCACCGGCCTGCAGATCACGCCCGGCCAGGATATCGGGTGCGTCATCCCAGAAATCCGCCTCTGCCGTAGGGCGTTGATGGAACTCATCGCGATTGGCGGCCAGCACCAGCGGATATCCGGGATGGGCTTGCCAGGCAAACAGGATCAGGCACATGGGGATTCTCCAGGATTACCGGGCTTCGAAGTATTCCGCCAGTTGACGCCGCTCCTGGTCATTGAGCGCGCTGGCCACGTTGCACATGTTGAGGGGTGTTTTCGGCCGATCACCGGAACGGTATGTCGTGGTGGTGCAATGGCGCTCGTAGTAGGAAAACTCTTCCATGGCCTTGAGCAGGGTGTCGGCATCCATGCCGGACAGGCTGGGAACATCGTCCTCAACCGATGCACCTCCGGGGCCGTGACACGCCTCGCATTCACCGACCAGGGACTGGACGTCCTGGCTGGCAGCGGCCGCCGGGCACAGAAGCAGCAGGCAGATCAACGCAACCGCGTTACGATGAATCTGCTGGCGCATGGATGGGTTGCCAGTCGACTGAAGATTTTCGTTAGTCGCAGCTTTCATCTTTTGCTCTGAGTCCATAATATCAGTATACGCCCATGATCCATGGCCCAGATGTTTTCAGCGTTTGTCAATGAGCAGTCAATTCCAGTATTCTGCTGCACTCCCCCGACCGGGGTCCGAAAACACAATGAGGTAACCCAGATGCGCATTCCTGCCAACCCGACATTCTCATTCCTGTTGCTTCTGCTTTTTACGGCAATCGTTTCGACCGCCGCCTGCGCCGAATCCAGCCCCGAAAAAAGTCAGCTCGAAGGGTTGAAATGGCGCATGATCGGGCCTTACCGCGGCGGACGGGTAACCACCGTGGCCGGCGTTCCCGGCAAACCCAACCTGTATTATTTCGGTTCCACCGGGGGTGGTGTGTGGAAAACTGAAAATGGGGGCCAGACCTGGGAGAACATATCTGATGGATATTTTGGAGGGTCCATAGGGGCGGTGGCCGCAAGTCAATCAGATCCTAATGTAATATACGTTGGAGGTGGTGAGAAGACCCTGCGTGGAAATGTTTCCTATGGATACGGGGTATGGAAATCTGTGGATGGCGGAGAATCGTGGGTAAATGTTGGTTTAAACAACTCACGACATATTTCCAGGATCAGGATCCATCCGGATAATCCGGACTTATCCTATGCCGCGGTCATTGGCTACATTTTCAAACCTACACCCGAAAGAGGTGTATACCGGACCATGGATGGGGGTAAATCATGGTAACGGGTGTTATTTGCCAATGATCAGGCCGGTGCTGTCGACCTCATTCTGGACCCTAATAATACACGGATCATGTATGCCAGTACCTGGCGTGTAAAAAGGACGCCTTATAGT
>JARFQZ010000271.1 GCA_029287515.1 Lysobacterales bacterium | reverse complement strand
TGGCATGGGATTGCAGGCGCAGGGCCCCGACGGGCAGGTTGCAAACCTCGTGGTTACAGCGGTTGAGGATGAATCCATCACGGTGGATGGCAATCATCCGCTGGCCGGCAAGGCGCTGAATTTCGATATCGAACTGGTGTCGATCGACTAGATTCCGGGTATCCGGTAAATAATTTCAATTCCGGCACTTTACTGGCGGAGCCAGTGCCCTTATCTTCGTGGATAGAGAGCGAACAACCCATCTCGAATCAAAGGAGCCAAGTCATGACCCATGAACTTCCCGCATTGCCTTATGCCGATGACGCGCTGGAGCCTGTCATTTCAGCCGAGACCATCGGCTACCACTACGGCAAGCACCACCAGGCTTACGTCACAAACCTGAACAACCTGGTGCCGGGCACCGAGTTTGAAAACGCTTCCCTGGAAGACATCGTGATGAAATCTTCCGGTGGCATTTTCAATAACGCTGCACAGGTCTGGAATCACACGTTTTACTGGAACGGGCTGAGCCCCGCCGGTGGCGGCAAGCCCAGTGGCGCGCTGGCCGATGCCATCAACAGCGCATTCGGATCATTTGATGCGTTCAAGGACACCTTCATCAAGTCGGGTATCGGCAACTTCGGTTCCGGCTGGACCTGGCTGGTGAAGAATGACGACGGCTCGATCGAAATCGTCAACACGTCCAACGCGGCAAACCCGATGACAGACGGCAAGACTCCGTTGCTGACCATCGATGTCTGGGAACATGCTTACTACGTCGACTACCGTAACGCGCGGCCCAGGTACCTTGAAGAAATCTGGTCCATCGTAAACTGGGATTTCGTCGCTGCGAACTACGGCTGAGTTGAAGCCCGACAATACGGGGTCATACCTGCGCCCGGCATACCGCTGGTATGTGCTGGCGTTGCTGACGCTCGTCTATACCTTTAATTTCATCGACCGGCAGCTCGTCGTGATTCTGCAGGAGCAGATTCGCGCCGACCTGTCGTTGATGGACTGGCAACTGGGCCTGCTGTCCGGTTTCGTCTTTGCCATTTTCTATTCGGTGCTTGGCCTGCCGATCGCCCACCTGTCCGAAAATGTCGGTCGTAAACGGGTAGTCGCCACCGCGCTGGCATTCTGGAGTCTGATGACCGCGCTTTCCGGCGCGGCCCAGAACTATATTCACCTGTTGTTGCTCAGGATCGGAGTCGGCATTGGAGAGGCCGGGGGCAGCCCGCCTTCACACTCGATGATCTCGGACATCTTCCCGAGGCATCGCCGGGCCTTCGCCCTGTCGATATTTTCCATGGGCGTCTATTTCGGATACCTGTTCGCCTACGGCCTGGGTGGCTGGATTGCAGAAGGGCTGGGCTGGCGGATGACTTTTGTCGTGCTCGGATTGCCCGGAGTCGTGCTGGCCCTGATCGTTGCCTTGACGATCAAGGAGCCGCCCCGGGGTATGGCGGAATTCAGAGAGAACGGCGGCAGTGATGAACAGCGGGCCCAGGTGGCTTCGGCCAGGCCGACATTTCGTGAAACCGTGCGTGTACTCTGGTCGCGCAGGTCATTCCGGCACATCGCGATGGCTGCCAGCCTGCAGTCTCTGGCCGGCTATGGCGTGGGTAATTTCGTACCCTCGTTCATGATGCGCGCCTACGAGATGCCGATCAGCGAGGTGGGCTGGAAGCTGGCGCTGATCACCGGTTTCGGCGGCGCCTTCGGTGTGGCCCTGTCCGGCTGGGCCTCCGACCGCCTGGCGCGCAGGGGTGAATACTGGTACGTGCTTTTTCCGGCGCTCGCGATGATCGTGACGCTGCCCCTGACCGTTCTGGCTTTCTCGGCCCTGGCGCCGGGCAACATGTTCGTTTTCTACATCCCGTACATGATTCTCGGTGCAACGTGGCTCGGGCCCTGCCTGGCGGTGACGCACTCGCTGGTCGGCCTGAGGCAACGCGCCGTGGCGTCCGCTGCCCTGTTTTTTATCGTGAACCTGGTCGGACTGGGACTGGGCCCCCTCATCGTGGGGTCGTTATCCGACCTGTTGCGCCCTGATTTTGGCGATGCGAACGGTTTGCGTTATTCAATTATCAGCACGGCACTGGTGGCCAAGGTCTGGGCTGTGGTCCATTTTCTGCAGGCCAGCAGAAAAATTTCAGGCGATATCCAGAACTGATCGATTCTTTCGACTAGGATTAGGGAATGGATGCCAAACTCAATGTCCTGGGTGAACCCCTGCTGCCCTGTTCGGAGAATCCGGTTACCGGGTTCTTCCGGGATGGTTGTTGTAACACCAGCAAGGAAGATATCGGGATGCACGTGGTGTGTGTCCGGGTGACCCGCGAGTTCCTGGAGTTTTCCCGTTTTCGTGGAAACGACCTCAGCACCCCTATGCCGGAATTTGGTTTCCCCGGCCTCAACCCCGGAGACCAGTGGTGCCTGTGCGCAGCCCGCTGGCAGGAGGCGCTGGAGGCCGGCGCGGCGCCCCGGGTGGTCCTGCAGGCAACCCATGCGGCCGCCCTGAAGGTGTTGCGGCTCGAAGACCTCAAGAAATACGCGCTGGATCTCGTTTGATCCCTGCCGGGAGCATTGGCTTTTTCTGTCTGAAACCTGCACAATTCGACGCCTTGAATCCCGGAGTCAGATCTTGTGATTAATTGTTATCCGACGGGCCGCATGGCCAGCGTCCTGATGCTCGCGTTCACGGCCCTGATTGCATCCGCGCCCGCCCTGGCGAGCAGCGTGACATTGAAAACCGTGATGGGCGACATCGTCATCGAACTGTACGAGGAAGAAACGCCGGAAACCGTGGCGAACTTTCTCAATTACGTCCGGGACGGGGATTTCAACAGCAGTTTTGTTCACCGCAGTGATCCCGGTTTCATCATCCAGGGCGGAGCTTACACCTTTGTCGAAGGGGTGGTGACGCCCATTGCCACGGATCCTACGGTGGTCAATGAGCCGGGGATATCCAACTTGCGCGGCACCATCGCGATGGCCAAGCGGTCAGGGGATCCCAACAGCGCCACCAGCCAGTGGTTCATCAACCTGGCAGACAATGCTGCGCTACTCGATGACCAGAATGGCGGATTTGCGGTTTTCGGTGAGGTCACGGGTGACGGCATGGACGTGGTGGACGCTATTGCAGCGGTGCCTCTGTACAATGCCGGATCACCGTTTACGGAGCTGCCGCTGAGAGATTACCCGGGAGGAGGTGCAGCGGTGACCGAAGAAAACCTGGTCATGATGGATGTTTCCGAAAACAGTGAATTCGAGATCAACCAGGGCCTGAATGATTCCTGGTACAACATCGCTACCAACGGGCAGGGCTTTGTCATCGTCACTTACCCGGAGTTGAAAACCATGTTCCTGACCTGGTTTACCTACGACACGGTTCGGCCGGATGAGTCGGTTCCGTTCATGCTGGGTGAGCCGGGCCACCGCTGGATGACGGCATACGGCACCTACGAAGGAAACAGGGCGGAGCTGGCCATCACGATGACCACCGGCGGGATTTTCGATTCCGGTGTACCCGTACCGGAAAACAGCCCGGACGGCACCATGATCGTGGAATTCGAAGACTGTACAACAGGCACGGTGCGTTATGACATCACGTCGATCAGCAGCCAGGGCGAAGTCCCCATACAGCGAGTGACCCCCGACAACGTTGTGTTGTGCGAGGCGCTGGCCGCTCCCGATGAGCAGTAGCGAATCTTTATGCAGTGAAGCCGAATTCGGCGTGACCCGCGAAGGCCAAGCCGCTTCGATTTTTACACTGAAGAATCGCAATGGACTGACCGCACGGATAACAAACTACGGCGGAACGGTGACCTCTCTCCGGGTCCCGGACCGGCATGGCCGGTTCGATAACGTCGTGCTGGGCTATAAATCGCTGTCTGAATACGAATCGGGTGAGGCATTTTTCGGTGCGCTGATTGGGCGTTACTGCAACCGCATTGCCGGTGGCCGTTTTGAACTGGACGGTGTGGAATACGAACTGGCAAGGAATAACCACCCTAACCACCTGCATGGCGGGGAGCGTGGTTTCGACAAAATGCTGTGGGGTGCGAGCGCTGAACATACAACCGACGGTGCATCCGTGTTGCTGACCTACCTGAGCGAGGACGGAGAGGAAGGCTATCCCGGCAATCTGACCGCGGACGTGCGCTACACGCTTACGGAAAGCGACAGCCTGGTGATCGAGTACCGGGCCAGCTGTGACCGCGCGACTCCCGTGAATTTTACTCACCACGGATATTTCAACCTGTCCGGTGTTCCCGGCAGTGATGTGCTGGGACATGATCTGGAGATTGATGCAGATTACTACACGCCGGTGAACCCGGTGCTGATCCCGACGGGGGAGATCGTTCCGGTCGCGGGGACACCGCTTGATTTCCGCTCACCAAGGACGATTGGCTCACGTATCGACGATGCATATGAGCAGCTACAGATCGGTGGCGGTTACGATCACAACTATGTGCTCAACAAAAGCCGCCAGTCGGCAAAGGGTTTTGCAGCGAGGGTGTATGAACCCGTCAGCGGCCGGATCATGGAGGTCCATACCAGCGAACCCGGCATGCAATTCTATTCGGGGAATTTTCTGCAGGATTACGCACCCAGGGCCGGATTGTGCCTGGAAACCCAGCACTTTCCTGACAGTCCCAACCAGCCGCAATTTCCGTCAACGATAATGCGGCCCGGCGAAACCTTCGGATCACGGACGGTGTATTCCTTCTCGGTGGGTTGATCCCAGCCAATTATTCGAGCCCGGGCAGAATCTGCCCCGTCGCATCTGGTGGCCTGGTGATACCCAGGTATTTGCAGACCGTTGGAGCCAGGCCACGGGGGTCCACCCGTGCAATCACCCGCTGCCGGATGATGCCCGGGCCGGCAATCATGACCGGAATATGAGTATCGTAAGCATAGGGTGAGCCATGTGTTGCAGCGTTGTCTTCAGGATCACTGGAAAGAAACCAGAAAGGCTCCTGCACGAGGATGACATGACCAGAGCGGTTGGGGTGAATGGATTGTGCGACCATATTCACCCGGTCTGTGTCCGGCAGTCTGCCCGCGAGTATGTCACTCCGGCTGTAGGCTGCGGAGAACCCCGGCATCTGCATGAATTCCGCGGCCAGGGCTCTTTCCACATCGACCAGGTCAAGGCCCAGCGCCTCCAACCGGCTATCATCCAGGTAAATGCCCGGCTTGAAGAAGGCAATGGCCAGGTCCGATTCAATCTCGAACCGCGCACGCAGGGAGGCATTGGCTCGCTGCATGAACCGCACGGGGTGGAGCCTTTGAGCCCCGGTGCCGAGTCTCGCCATTCGCTCGGGCGCAGGCGCGACCCCGTGATCGGAGGCCAGAACCACGAGTGTCCGGTCCAATCCTACCCGCTGGTCCAGGAAACGAAACAGCTCCTGCAGGGTCCGGTCCAGGCGCAAAAGGTTATCTTCGGCTTCCAGGCTATTGGGTCCAAAGTCATGTCCGACGTAATCAGTGGCTGAAAAGCTCACTGCCAGCAGATCGGTATGACCCTCACTCCCTATGTTTTCGGCTTCGATCCATTCCTTGACGAATGAAAGCAAAAGCTGGTCGGCCATCGGCGTAGAACGCAGCGAAGAGTAAAACGCCTTGCTGTCGGGATTGCCGAGGGGGTGTGGGAAGGTCCGGCCCAGCAGGCCCTCGGGTTTTTCAAACCAGCGGTCATCCCGGTCGTGAAATACGTAGCGATCCCTGTCCAGCAGCAATTCCCAGTTCTGGTCCCTGTATTGATCTGCGTGACCGGCATTGTTCCAGCGGACGACCCATTCGGGGTATTCAGGGTAATAGTAACTGCTGGTCACGAATTTCCCGGTGGTCTTTGAATACCAGAAAGCCTTGCCTGATTGACCTGCAGGAATGATCGCTCCCCGGTCCTTCAAAGAAGCGGAAAAAATGCGGGACTTTCCATCGCTGGCTGCAACCAGTTGGTCGGCAATCGTCGGCGACAGCAGATTACGCGGCGACCGACCCTCACCCGGTATTTCGGTTTCACCCAGTATCGGGTGATCACGATCTTCCGTGTTGTACATGGCCCGGCGGGTGGAAAGGTCGAACCACTCGTTGCCCGCCATGCCGTGTTGGGGCGTGTTGGCGCCCGTCATCAGCGCTGCGTGACCCGCCGCCGTTGATGTCAGGAGGTGGCTGTAGTGAGCATTCAGATATACCGCGCCGTGCTCGAGCGGATATCGAAAACCGTCCGGTGCGAGCCGGTCCTCTATCCTCCTGGCAAAGTCGCCTCTCAGCTGGTCGACAGTGATCAGAAGAACCAGGCCGGGCTGGGTCGCCCAAAGATTGCCGCAATACAGCATTCCAGTAAGCAGCAATCCGACCAGGCTCAGTTTGAAGCAGCGTTTCATGCTTGCAACTCCCGGTAATCTTGCTAGTTTAGTCGCGTCTTTTTGTTGTGTATGCCATCAAGATCATTTTTACGTGCAATAGTAACGGGACGATGACACTCAGAGCCTTGTTATTCGATGTGGACGGCACCCTGGCTGACACGGAACGTGACGGCCACCGGGTCGCCTTCAACCGGGCATTTGCAGAAGCCGGGCTGGATTGGCACTGGGGTGAGGCCCTGTACGGCAAATTGCTGAAAGTCAGTGGCGGTAAAGAGCGATTGCGCCACTACATCAAAAAATGGAAGCCGCGGATGGACCGGGACATCGAGCCGGATGAGCTGATCGTTGAATTGCACCAGGCCAAAACCCGGCATTATCTTGAGCTGATGTCAGGCGGCCTGATACCGCTTCGGCCGGGTGTCGAACGCTTGCTTGCAGAAGCCCGCGAGGAGGGCGTCAGGCTGGCGATCGCAACGACCACTGCTCCGAAAAACGTGACCGCACTGCTGAGTGCGACGCTGGGCGAGCACAGTGTCGGCTGGTTTGATGTGATTGCCGCGGGCGATTGTGTTCCACGCAAAAAGCCGGCGCCGGATATTTACATCCGGGCGCTGGATCAGCTTGGGCTTGGTGCAACAGAGTGCCTGGCTCTTGAGGACTCCGACAACGGCCTGGAGTCGTCATTGGCTGCTGGACTCAAGACGTTGGTTACCGTGAACGGTTATACGGCCCGGCAGGATTTTACGGGTGCCGCCCTGGTGCTCAGCCAGCTCGGGGAACCGGGTGCAGGATTTGAAGTGCTGGCCGGCGACGCCGGCTCAGCAACTTACGTCGATCTTGCGTTTTTGCGAACGCTATTCGCTAGGCGGTAATCCCGGCACGGCTGAAAGGCAATTCCCTGATCCGCGTGCCCGTTGCTGCGAATATGGCGTTTGTAATGGCCGGAGTGGCGGGCGCAATGGGTGGCTCGCCCAGGCCCATCGGCGGATTGTCACTCTGGATGAAATGACACTCGATCTCCGGCGCCTGTCCGATGCGCAGCAGGCTGTAGTCATGGAAATTGCTCTGTTGGGCCGCACCGTCGGCAAAAGTGATTTCCAGTTGCGCAGTGCTCAGGGCATCCACCACGCAACCTTCCACCTGGTTCCGTGCGCCGCTCAGGTTGATGACGGGCCCGACATCAATGCCTGACCAGACCTTTTCGACCCTGACCTTTGGCCCGTCTGCGACCACCTCGGCCACGTGCGAAACGAACCCGCCGTGATCGAAATGGAATGCCATGCCCAAGCCTCGCCCGGGCTCCATGGAACGCCCCCAGCCGGCTTTTTCAGCGGCGATCCGCAAGGTGTCTCCGGTACGCTTCAGGTCCAGCGGTGGTTCGCCGTAGGAACGCGACAGCAGGTCGAGTCGAAACTCGAGCTGGTCGCGGCCGGCGGCAAGGGCCACTTCGTCAAAGAAGCTTTGGTAAGCAAAACAGTAGGCCGAGTGGCCGGGCGAACGCCAGGGTCCGGTCGGTACGCTGGTTTCGATCATGGACTGCCTGAGCCGGAAATTCGGCACCAGGCCCGCGGGGTAGTGGCCGGGGCTGAGTCCGGCGCCCGACACGGTTTTTCCGTTCCTGCCAAAGGTGATGAAATGGTGATCAAATGCGACCATCCGACCGGCACTGTCAATGCCTGCCCGGAAATGGTGCCACGCGGCCGGGCGGTAAAAGTCGTGACGCATGTCGTCTTCGCGGGTCCATTGCAATTGCACCGGCCGCCCGGTTTTCTTCGAAATCCAGGCGGCCTCGACGATGGCATCGCTCCTGAGTTTGCGGCCAAAACCGCCACCGATCCGGGTCAGGTTGATGTGAATCTGCTGTTCCGGGATGCCGAGTACGCGGGAGACCAGTTCGCGGCCGGATTTGGGCGCCTGGGAGGGCGCCCAGATTTCCATCTGGCCAGACGCCTTGTAATGCGCCGTGCAGGTCTGCGGCTCCATGTTGGCGTGTGAGACAAAGGGATAGTAATAGCTGGCTTCGACCACGTTTTGCGCCGACCCCAGCGCTGCGTCCACGTCGCCGTCGTGACGCCTGGTTTCGCCTGCCTCACCGGCCAGTTTGGCCGCCTGCCGATTGAATTCTTCCGTTGAATCAGAATGGCTGGTTTCCCACTCCACCTTGAGCTTTTTGCGGGCAGAGTCGGCCAGCCACCAGCTTTCAGCGACGATGGCCACTCCGGGCAACAGGCCGGTGAGTTCATCGGTGCCTGCGACGACGAAGGCGTCTGTGATACCCGGTTGCTTCAGGATTTCGTCAATGTTTGCGTTCTTTACCCGTCCTCCAAAAGTCGGGCATTTCTCGTAAACGGCGTACACCATGCCCTCGAGCCTGGTATCTGCGCCGAACAGCGGCTGTCCGGTCAGAATCCGGTGGTTGTCCACGCCGGGCACGAATTTACCCAGCAGTGAGAAGTCATCAGGCCTGCTTTTCAGTTGCAGCGAGGAGACGTCCGGCACGGGCAGGTCTGCGGCAGCATCGAGCAACTCCGCGTAGTTCGCGGACTTACCCGACGACTGGTGAATGATCTTGCCTTTGCTGGCGGTGCACTCGCTGGCCTTAACCCCCCATGTACTGGCTGCGGCCTGCTTTAACAGGAACAACGCACCGGTGCCTGCAATGCGCAGGTCATCCCAGCCATCCGGTGTACCCCGGCTGCCGCCGACCACCTGTCTTCCATAGCGGTCGTCCAGCGGCGCCTGTTCGACCTTCACGTCTTTCCAGTCCACTTCCAGGCATTCGGCGACGACCATTGGAAAAGCGGTTTTCACGCCCTGGCCGGCCTCCGGATTTTTACTGACTATGGTGACCGTGCCGTCCCGGTCGATCCGCACGTACAGGTTCGGCACCCACGTATCATTCTGCAGTTCGTTGGCGCCTGAAGGACGGCCAAGGCCAACCCCGACCATCAATGCTCCGGATGCCATCAGCGACACTTTGAGAAAGGTGCGGCGGCCCAGATCCGTTTCCTGGCATTTGGCCTTCATGCTGAACCTCCTTCCGCGGCGTATTGAGCGGCACGTTTAATCGCCTTGCGAATCCGGAAATAGGTCCCGCAACGACAGAGGACGCCGGACATGGCCTCGTCAATATCCTTGTCGCTGGGGTTGGGGTTGCGTTCCAGCAGGGCTTTAGCGGTCAGTAACTGGCCGCCCTGGCAGTAACCGCATTGCGGAACATCCTCCTCGTTCCAGGCGCGTTGTACCGGGTGATTACCGTCAGGAGCAAGTCCTTCTATGGTGACAATTTCCTTGCCCTCCATCTTAGCCGCCGGCAGCATGCATGACTGTGCCGGCCGGCCATTGACCAGAACGGTGCAACTGCCACAAATCCCAAGGCCGCAGCTGTACTTGCTGCCGACCATGTCCAGCCTGTCTCTCAATACCCAGAGCAAGGGCATGTCGGGTGGGACTTCGAGCGAATGATCCTGACCATTGATTTTAAGAGATACCTGGCTCATGTGTTCTCCTGGATAAAAGAAATAGGTAATCAGCAGAAATCTAGCACAAAGCATGTTAGTTTCTATGTCCTCAGATCAACAAACCTTTACGCAATGGCGGACAGGAAGTAAGGAATTGAAATTTAGAAAACTGGGAAAAAGCGGGTTTGACGTTTCCGAGATTGGACTGGGATGCTGGCAGCTCGGCGGTGATTTCGGCCCGGTAAGTGAAGATCGCTCGCAAAGGATTCTGGATGCGGCGGCAAAAAGTGGAATCAACTTCTGGGATACTGCCGACGTCTACGGCGGCGGACGCAGCGAGGCGCTGATCCGGAAATACTGCGACGGAAATGCGCCGGAGGTTTTTGTCGCCACCAAAGTAGGGCGCGATGCCGAGCTTTACCCCGATGGTTACACCAAGGCAAAGGTCAGGATTAACCTGGAGGGTTCGGCCCGGCGACTGGGCGTCGATACGCTGGACCTCGTGCAATTGCACTGCGTGCCGCCGGAAATCCTGAAAGCGGGTGATCTGCTCGCCTGGATGGAAGATTTCCAGGCGGAAGGATTGATCAGGGCTTTCGGGGCGAGCGTCGAAACCATCGATGAAGCGATGATGGCGGCCAGCCACCCGGGACTGGCTTCACTGCAGATCATATTTAACCTGTTTCGTCAGGATGCAATTGACCGGTTGTTTCCGGTGGCAGCCGCCAACGGCGTTGGAATTATCGTCCGGTTACCGCTGGCCAGTGGTGTTCTGGGCGGCAAAATGAAGCCAGGTCAGCAATTCGATCCGTCAGACCACCGCAACTATAACCGCAGCGGTGAATTTTTCAGCCAGGGAGAAACCTTTTCAGGCGTGCCTTTTGAAACGGCCCTGGGGTTTGTGGAAAGCCTTCGAACTCATCTTCCGGAAAACATGAGCATGGCGCAGATGGCGATGCGCTGGATCCTGGATTACCCTGCGGTCAGTACCGTGATTACCGGCGCAAGCCGGCCGGAGCAGGTGCTCGAAAATGCGGGCGCCAGTGGATTGGCGCCTTTGAGCGAGGAACTTCACGGCAAGTTTGCCGAGTTTTACCGGGCGCAAATTGCGCCCAGCGTGGTCGTACCCATTTAGAAAGCCGTTGAAAGGACAAACAAGATGATGAGATCCATTTTTATGGCATTGCTGCTCACCGCCGGGCCGGCGCAAGCCGATACCGAGTCGGACATCCGTGCAGCGCTGGACTATTTCGCCGAGACCTGGAATTCGGGTGACCTTGAAGCATTACGCGGCTTCTACCATCCTGATTTCGTGCTGGTGACCAGCGACGGGGTGATCCCGTTGGGGCAGCGGCTGGACGATCTCGAGGACATCTCCCGGGCCGGGGAGGACCGTGGCGTGCTGGAATATTCGCAGGTCAGGGTGCAGGCGCTCGAAGACAAGCACGCAACGGCCTATGGGAAAATCAGCCTGACGTTCAAGGATGGCTCGGCGTTCAACGAGTGGTTCACCAGCGTGTACGTGAAAACACCTTTCGGCTGGAAGGCGATCCTGACGAACAACTAGCGCTGCATGGATCCCGTCACGCTCGCATTCCTGTTTGGTGGTCTAAGCGCAGCTTCGCTGCCACTCGGAGCGGCAGCCGGCGTCTGGCTGAACCCCGGGTTACGCGTGACGGCAGCGGTCATGGCATTCGGGGCGGGCGCCCTGTTGTGCGCGCTGGCGCTGGAATTGGTTGTGCCTGCGCTGGCTCACTTTCCCAATGATCCGCTCGAAGGGTTCCTGTGGCTGGCGCTGGGCGCCATCACCGGATGTCTGCTGTTCATCGGCCTGGACCGCGCACTGGCCGACATGGGCGGCTACCTGCGAAAACACTCAACGATTTCTAACCGCCTGAAACTTCACAAGAAGAGGCACTACCGCAGAATACTCGACAAGCTTTCAGTCATCGACCTAATGGTCGCGTTGCCGCCGGACGAAATTCGGCGCGTGGTCAGCGATATAGAAAGAAGGGAATTCAAAGCCGGCGAACTGATCTGCCACGATAAAGATCCGCTGGATGCTTTGTTCCTGATCGAGTCCGGTAAGGTTCACGTTTTGCCCCATGGCGAAAACCGTGAGGACAATGAAGCGGTCACCCTTGGAAAAGGCGAAGCGTTTGGCGAAATGGCGCTGGTCACCGGTGTGCCGGCCATCAAGCGGGCAGAGGCGGTCGAAGACACCGTCCTTTGGGAGGTCCATAAAGACGATTTCAACGAAGTCGTTGCCGTTTCACCCGGTTTGCAAAATACCATCGATGGGCTGGCGGCCTCACAGGGCGCGGCCAAGACGGCGCACGGCATCGAGAAGGACCGCTCTGCTGAATGGCTTGAAGCTGCTGCACAGGACCTCGAGTCGGAACTGGGCAAACCCACCGAAGCCGAGATCATTCATGCGGCCAGCCGGCAGAAGAGGGGCGGCAGCAACGTGGCGCTGGCGATCTGGCTGGGCATCGCGCTGGACGGAGTTCCAGAGTCGCTCGTCATCGGGGGTTCGATGGATGGCACAACGGTCAGCGCCGCTTTGATCGGTGGCTTGTTCCTCGCAAATTTTCCCGAGAGCATGTCCAGCGCTACCGTGATGCGGAAGCAGGGCACGCCGATTTCCCATATTTTCGGCATGTGGCTTTCACTGATGATCATGACAGCGGTTGGGGCCGCCATGGGCAATGTGTTCATAACCGATGCGCCTCTGCACTTGAGGGCGGTGCTTGAAGGTGTCGCGGCCGGAGCCATGCTGGCGATGATCGCCCAGACCATGTTGCCCGAAGCTTATGAGCACGGTGGCTGGCTGACCGGGCTGATGACGGTAGTAGGATTCCTGGCAGCTATCCTGATGGGAACGCTGGGACGCTGAACCGTTGTTCGTTGAGCCAGGTCAATTCCTTTCAACTCAATTACACGCTTCAGGTCAAGGAGAGTCTGTTGCAGGCCCGGTATGCTACTCCCGGAATTAAAAGCGGAGGTTAATCAGGATGGAAAGAACCTATAACTGCATTGTCATGGGCGCCGCCGGGCGCGATTTTCATGTTTATCTTTCGTTTCTCAAGAGTCACCCGGAATTCAGGGTCATTGCGTTCACGGCAACCCAGATTCCGTTCATTGATCAACGTGGTTTTCCACAGTCGCTGGCGGGGCCGGCTTACGATTCCGATATTCCCATTTACGACGAATCAGAACTTCCCCGGCTGATCAGGGAACAGGATATCGATTTCGTATTTTTCGCCTACAGCGATATTTCGCACGCGGAAGTGATGCACAAATCGAGCCTGGTACAGGCTGCCGGTGCCAGCTTTGTCATGCTGGGCCCGGATCATACACAACTTGTTTCCGGCAAGCCGGTGGTCAGCGTGACGGCAACCCGCACGGGTGCGGGCAAGAGCCCCCTCACGCAATGGCTTGCAAGGCTGCTGACGGACGAAGGCAAACGCGTGGCAGTCATTCGCCACCCGATGCCGTACGGCAATCTCGAGATGCAGCGGGTGCAGCGATTTGCCTCCACGCAAGACCTGGTCGACCACGACTGCACGATCGAAGAGCGCGAGGAATACGAGCCGTACGTCGACATGGGCATACCGATCTATGCCGGTGTTGATTACCAGGGCATCCTGGACGAGTCCTCGCGTGAAGCGGACATCGTCCTGTGGGACGGCGGCAACAATGACTTTTCATTCATCAAGCCTGACCTGGACATCGTCGTTGTCGATGCGTTACGGGCCGGTCACGAAATCGACTATTTTCCCGGCGAGGTAAACTTCCGAAGGGCGGATGTTCTCGTCATCAGCAAGGCCGGTTCAGCAGAGCCCGGCGCATTGGCCGGAATCCGCGAAAGGGCGGCCGAACTCAATCCCGATGCCCCCTTGTGCACGGCTGACCTGGAAATCCAGGTGGATCAACCCGAAAGGCTGCAGGGGCAGCGCGTGCTGGTCATCGAAGATGGCCCAACCGTCACACATGGCGGAATGTCGTTTGGGGCAGGGTCTGTAGCCGCGGAGCGTGCTGGCGCCACGCCGGTGGATCCCCGGCCTTATGCTGTCGGAACGATCAGGGATACCTTTGAAGCCTATCCGCACATGAAGCGGATTCTGCCGGCCATGGGCTACTCCGAAACCCAGCGCGAGGCGCTTGCGGAAACCATCAACGCCTGTTGCGAGGCAGAAAATGTGGGCTGCATCGTCGATGCAAGTCCGGCCAGGCTTGACCTCATGCTGGACCTGGATGTGCCGCTGGCGAGGGTGGTTTATCGATTCAGGCAGATAGACGGACCCGCGCTGGATGAACTGGTGAGGAAGTTGATCTGAAAAACCGGAACCTGCCTGGCGCGGTTCAGGCCAAAACCAGGCAGGTATCGTATTCGAGCGGTGTGACAGCCGCCGAGAATTCCTGTTGTTCTACCCGCTTGATCTCGGCAAATGCGTGCCGAAAATCCCTCCCCAGGTTCTCGGCGATGAATTCAGAATCCTGAAAAGCACTGAGAGCAGCGTCCCAACTGGCCGGCAACACGGCATCCGGTTTCTCCGGTCCCGCCTCGGACGGTGGCGCCGCCTGCAATTTGTTTTCGATGCCATGCAGGATGCCGGCAAGAATTACCGCCAGCGACAGGTATGGGTTGGCGTCTGCTCCGGCGATACGGTGCTCGATCCGCCGGGCGTCGCCTTCGCCGTTCGGAATCCGCATGGCCACAAAGCGGTTCTCATAACCCCAGGTGGGCGCCAGCGGTCCGTGCACGCCGGTTTGCAGACGTCGCCAGGAATTGAGGTGCGGCGCGAAAATCAGCATGGACGAGGGCATCGCCTCCGCCAACCCGGCGATCGCCTGCCTCAGCCTGTCGCTGCCTTTTTCGGTGCCATCGTCGAAAATGTTTTTGCCGTCTCCATCCAGCACGCTGACGTGCGTATGGAAACCATTGCCGTCCCGGTCACCGAAAGGCTTGGCCATGAAACTCGCAATATAGCCGTGTTTGCGGGAGACGCTTTTGATGATCTGCTTCAGTAACTGCGCGTTGTCCGCGGCATGCAGGGGATCATCCACATGATGAAGGTTGAGCTCATACTGACCTGGCGCAAGCTCCTTGAGCAGGCCGTCCAGTGGCACAGACATCTGTTCACAGGTTTCACGGATTTCGTGCATCAGCGTGGCGGTTTCCTGCATGACTTCGGTGCTGTAAAGCTGTCCACCGATCTGGCACTGGCCGTTGACCCGGGTCGCCGGTATCCTGGGTTTCCCATCGCGGTCGCGGTTTTCTCCGAACAGGTAGAACTCCAGTTCAGGCGCACACACCGGCTTAAGTCCCTTCGCCCTGAACCTGTCGTAGACATTTTTCAGGACGACACGGGGATCGAACGCCCACGGCGTGCCGTCCTCCAGGTTAAGTTGCAGAAACACTTGCGCCGTAGGACGGGATAACCAGGGTAGCAGCCGTGCTGTTTCCTCGATAGCCTCGCAAATTCCGTCGCCATCACCGGTTTTTTCGCACAGGGAGGGAACGTCCCGGCCCCAGATATCAGGTGAAACAGCCGTCAATGGAATCTTGAACTTACCATCGAGAACCTTTTTTGCAGCTCCGACCGGTACCCACTTCCCGCGGTAGATACCGTTCAGATCTGTGAG
Source organism: Lysobacterales bacterium (assembly GCA_029287515.1). Lineage (GTDB taxonomy): Bacteria > Pseudomonadota > Gammaproteobacteria > Xanthomonadales > SZUA-36 > JAHEFT01. The sequence continues at coordinate 15,234 of JARFQZ010000271.1, read as the reverse complement.
CACCATTTCCACCGTTTCGATTCGGGGATTTTGTTCAAGGAGGCTGGCCAGCGGAGAGTTCTTCATATGTGTGTTCCTAATTGTGATTTGTCCGGTTCACTGATAGTCTGCGCGGATAAGCATAACGAGATCTGGGTGATGGCAAAATACGCGAACATTACCGGCTGGGGCAAGTGCATGCCGCCTGCAGTGATGACCAACGAAGACATGGCAACTGTGCTGGATACCACCGATGAGTGGATCAAAACGCGCACCGGGATCAGCGAACGCCGTGTTTCCCACGTTCCGATGAGCGACCTGGCGGCAGTGGCCGGATTTCGGGCGCTCGCGGCGGCGGCGGCAGAGCCGGAAGAGGTTGACCTGCTGATTGTCGCGACCTGTACACCGGACACCGTAATCCCCAGTACGGCCGCCCACGTGCAGAAAAAGATGGGCGCTGCCAACGCGGCGGTGATGGACCTGAACGCAGGATGCAGCGGCTTCATCTACAGCCTGGAAGTGGCCACTGCCATGATGCGGGCTGCGGGTTATAAAAAAGCGCTGGTGATCGGCGGCGAGAGAATTACCTGGTTTCTGAACTGGTCGCTGAGGGACACCGCGGTGCTGTTCGGTGATGGTGCGGGCGCTGTCCTGCTGGAGCCCAGCGAGGAAGAATCCGGCTTGCTGGCCAGCCACCTGGGTTGCGAGGGTGAGGTGCTCGAGGCATTGCTGGTGCCCAATTTCGGAACGGCCGGAGATCGTTTTATCAAGGACTATCACAAGTTCAACGTCAGCTTCGACGGACGTGAGATATTCCGCCGGGCTGTGCGTGGCATGGCGCGGGAAATCAAGCTGGTGATGTCAGAACTGAAGATGAGCAACGAAGACATCGACGTCATCATCCCTCACCAGGCCAATGCGAGGATTATCGAGTCGCTGGCGCACCACCTGGGCGTGCCGATGTCCCAGGTTGCGCTGAACATTCAGCATTACGGCAATACATCTGCGGCCACCATCCCGGTCGCGTTGTGCGAACTGCTCGCGGAAGGCAGGATCAAGCCTGGCGATAATCTGCTGTTGGCTGCATTCGGCGCCGGGTTGACTCGCGGGGCAGGTCTGATCCGCTGGGGTGAGCGCGTTACGCCCCTCGCGGAAAGTGATGCTGAATTGCCACCCTGTGAGCAAACTGCCCTGGAAATCATGAGTGACGCAATCAAGCACACGGGCTAAGCAACTCAAAGATTCCCTGCAGCCAACGGTGTTCGACGGCTGGCGCTCCATTAGCATCTCTTTGTACATGACCCTGGTCGGTTATGCCGTGCTGGTTGGCGTACCTGTAATCAGCACCGCCTGGGTTGAACTACTCGGGTTTACCGAAGAGCAGGTTGGCCGCGTGGCCGGGGCGGACCTCGGCGGATTATCGTTGGGGGCCGTCATTGCGTCTCTTCTGGTCGCCCGGATGAATCGCCGCGCACTGGTTTTGATCAGTGTGGCCATCGTTATAGCCAGCAACGGGCTGTGCATGGTCTTCATCGATTACGAAACCGTGTTGTGGCTGCGGGTGGGCGCAGGTCTGGGCAGCGGTATCTATACTGCAGTTGCCGTCGCAACGCTTGGCGGCAGCAGTAATCCCGCCCGGGCATTCAACCTGATGTTGTTTGCTTTCGCTTTTTCGCAGGCGTTGGAAATGCAAGTGCTTCCGATGTTGTCCATGAACGGCATTTACCTGGCGTTCATTGCATGCTACGTGGCCGGCTTGCCCTTTCTTCACTGGGTGCCGGCCCGTCCGTTGCCACAGGCAGAGCCCTCTGAAGCAGGGGAGTACCCGCTGGCCAGGGTCCCGAACTATATTCCCTGGCTGGTACTGGCCGCCATTTTTTTCACCTACATCAATATCGGGTCTTACTGGACTTATATAGAGCTGGCTGCGCTGGATGCCGGAATCAACGACCAGTACGTCGGCCGCCTGCTGGTATGGACTTCCCTGTTCAGCCTGGTGGGCTGCGCGGTGGCGACCGTGATCAGCAATCGCTTCGGACTGGCCCGACCGTTGTTGATTGCGCTGTTCAGCATGGCGATGGTGGTGGGCATGCTGAGTTTTGGTATCAATGACGTGAACATCCTGATCAGCATGTTCAGTTTCAACCTGTTGTGGATTTTCGTCGACGTGTACCAGATGGCGACGGTGGCCAATGTTGACCGGACCGGGTCGTTCGCTTCGCTGATGCCGGGCGCCCAGGGGCTGGGGCAAATCGTCGGCCCGAACCTGGCGGCTTCAATCCTGGGTGCGGGGCTTGGCTACAGTAACGTGTTCATCATGTGCGCCGGCGCAGCAATTATCGGGCTGGTGATATACGCTGTAATGTATATGAGGCTGCGCAGGACCATCCCTGCACTGGCCAGGGCCACGTGACCGCACTGCGAGGAGGATTTCAATGATTACGCTGTTCTGGTGCCCCCAAACCAGGGCTTCCCGGATATTGTGGTTGCTCGAAGAAATGAATGAGCCATTCGAGGTCAGATTGATCGACATACGCAAGCCGGACGCACGTTCGGACCCCGATTTTGCCGCGGCCAGCCCGATGGGCAAGGTGCCGGCGATAATGGACACCACGGAGACAGGCACGGTCAGCCTGGCCGATTCATCCGCCATTGCACTGTATCTGTGTGACCGCTATCCCGCTTCCGGACTGGCGCCCGCCATCGATCATCCGGCGCGCGGAAAATATCTCTACTGGATGACCTTCACCCCCGGTGTCATCGAGCCAGCCATGATGGAGCGTTTCACCGGCATGGAGGTTTCCAGGGCTTCTTCGGGTTGGGGCAACTTCGATACCATGATAGAAGTGCTGGAGGACGGCCTGCGAGAGGGGCCGTGGCTTATGGGTGAGAAATTCAGCGCCGCCGATGTGCTGGTCGGCTCATCGGTCTACTTTATGAAGATGTTCGGCATTCTGCCCGACAGCAACATTCTCAGTGAATACGGCGATCGTTGTTCAGAGCGCCCGGCCTGCGTTAAGGCGCTGGCGCGGGACAGCGAACTCGGTGGTTAAGCTAAAGCGTCTCACGTGCTGCGGCATTCCAGGATCGCTTCTTCGCTCTCAGCGAAACCGCAATCCTTCCATTGCCGGCACTTCCCTGCTACCGGCGAAGCCTGAATGCGGCTTCGCCGGTTAGCCAGTGCTTGTCAGCCAGCCAGTGCGGCGTGCGCAGCGGCCAGCCTGGCGATCGGCACCCGGAACGGTGAGCACGACACGTAGTCCACGCCCAACTGGTGACATAAATGGATGCTCTTCGGATCGCCGCCGTGCTCACCGCACACACCGATTTCCAGCGATTTGCGGGACTTGCGCCCTTCGTCGATCGCAATTTGCATCAGCCTGCCCACGCCTTCCGGATCAATGCTGGTGAACGGATTATCCGTCAGCATGCGCGTCTGCAGGTAATGCACCAGGAAACCGGTCTCGGCGTCATCACGGGAGATGCCATAGGTGGTTTGGGTCAGGTCATTGGTGCCGAATGAAAAGAATTCGGCCGGGCCGGCAATTTCGCCTGCTGTCAGTGCTGCGCGCGGAATTTCGATCATGGTCCCAAACATCATCGGAACCTTCACACCCGCTTCGGCCAGCACTTTTTCGGCAATCCGGGTCAACGGCCCGACCATGGCATCCAGTTCACCGACGTGCGAAACCAGCGGGATCATCACCTCGGGATGAACGTCGATGCCGTCTTCGGCACAGCGTGCAGCCGCTTCGAATATCGCCCTGACCTGCATCTGGTAAAGGCCCGGAATCAGCATGCCGAGGCGGACGCCGCGGGTGCCAAGCATCGGATTGGATTCATGCAGTGTCTCGACCCGCTCCAGCAGGTGCGTTTTGGCTTCGATTTCCTCGAGTGCGGCGTCCAGTTCCTTAAGGCTGGTCAGGTGCTGCATCCGCAGCTTGAGATCCGTCAGTTCCAGCATCAGTTCGTGTGACGATGGCAGGAATTCGTGCAGCGGCGGATCGAGCAGCCGGATAATGACGGGCTGACCTTCCATGGCGCGGAACAGGCCTTCGAAATCAGTGCGCTGCATCGGCATCAAACCGGCAATTGCTTCATTTCGCTCAGCCTCGGTACTCGCTGTGATCATGCGCTGCATGATCGGCAGGCGGTCCTCGGCGAAGAACATGTGCTCGGTGCGACACAGGCCGATACCCTCGGCGCCATAATCGCGGGCCCGCTGGGCATCGCTTGGGTAGTCGGCATTGGCGCGGACACCGAGTTTACGGAATTCGTCCGCCCAGTCGAGTATTTTCAACAGGTACGGGTCCTTGATGTCCGGTTCCACGGTCGGCAGGTTGGCATGGTAGACAGTACCCATGTTGCCATCGATGGACAGGTATTCGCCTTCCCTTATGACGATGTCCTCGCCCACGTGCATCAGGTGATTGTCCAGGTCGATTTCAATTTCCTCGACACCCACGACGGCAGGTTTGCCGAATTGTCGAGCCACCAGCGCTGCGTGACTGGTCCTGCCACCCTTGGAGGTCACAACCCCCTTGGCGGCAAGCATGCCATGCACGTCGTCCGGCCGTGTCTCTGGACGAACCAGTATCACGTTCTTGCCGTCTTCATTGGCCCAGCGTTCCGCCAGGTCGGGTTCGAAAGCGATTACGCCGACCGCTGCACCCGGGGAAACATTGAGCCCCTTTGCGATAGGCTTGATGCTTTTAACCGCTTCCGGATCCAGTTGCGGATGCAGGAAAAAATCCACCTGGTCCGTTTTCACCCGCTGTACGGCTTCTTCGCGCGTGATCAAGCCCTCATTGACCATGTCTACAGCGATTCGCACCTCGGCCTGGGCGGTACGCTTGCCGTCGCGTGTCTGCAGCAGCCACATTTTGCCCTGTTCGACGGTGAATTCCATGTCCTGCATGTTGCGGTGGTGTTTTTCCAGCCGATTGGAAATCTGCCGCAGTTCCTCGTACATCTCGGGCATGGCGTCGCCCATCTCGGCGATGCGCAGGGTCTGGCGTGTGCCGGCGACCACGTCTTCTCCCTGGGCATTGATCAGGAAATCACCTTCCAGGTGCGGCTCGCCGGTAGTGGCGTTACGGGACATGAAAACACCGGTTGCGGAGTCTTCCCCCATGTTGCCGAACACCATGGTCTGGATGTTGACCGCGGTGCCCAGGTCATGTGGGATATTGCTGGCATTGCGGTAATCAATGGCCCGCTTGCCATTCCACGATTTGAACACGGCCTCGGTGGCAAGGCGCAGTTGTTCCTGGGGGTTGGACGGGAACTTTTTGCCGGTATAGGTACGAATGATTTTCTTGAACCGCTTGGTCACCCGCTTCCAGGCGGCGGCGTCGAGTTCGGTGTCTGCCTTTACGCCGGATTCACGGCGTTGCGCCGTAATGACTGCTTCGAAAACCTCATCGGGCACTCCCATGACGACACTGCCGAACATATGTATCAGGCGGCGGTAAATGTCCCAGGCGAAGCGCGGCCGGTGCGCGCGTGTAGCCAGTACCTCGACGATTTCGTCGGTCAGGCCGATATTCAAAATAGTGTCCATCATGCCGGGCATAGAGAACTTTGCGCCCGAGCGGCAGGAGACCAGTAAGGGATTGTCCGGATCACCAAATTTTTTGCCGGTCTGCTGCTCGAGCGCAGACACCGCATCGAGGATCTGTTGCCAGGATTCGCCGGGAAATTTTTCTCCGGCTGCCAGGTAGTCGTTACAACCCTCTGTGGTCACGGTAAAGCCGGGGGGGACCGGGATACCCAGGCGCGTGGCGTCCAGCAGGTTGGCGCCTTTACCGCCCAGCAGGCCGCGAACGCCTTCCCAGTCGCCATCGCACTTGGCTTTCGCTTCATCGAATTCATTGAAAAGATAAACGTATTTTTGTGTTGAGGTTTTTTTCGACATGAGTCGTCTCCGGAGGCGCAATTTTCAGGGGCACAGCATACCAATATATGATGACAAAACTGCCTACATTTGTTGATTCAGGTCAAGTGGACAGCGTGTGCCGCCCTCAGGCACTATAGTTCGCTGCTGTAAGTCTGTTTTCATTCAATCAGAGGTTTAAAAATGTTTCGACTTGTACTTGTAATCAGCGCTCTTTTCCTGGTGTTCACCGCCACGCCGCTCGTTGCCGGGGACAGCCCCCAGGAACAACGCCATGAGTTGATGGAGCAGTCCAAGGACGCGGCCAAGCCGGTGGGGGGAATGCTCAAAGGCGAAGTGGAGTTCAACGCGGAAACGGCCATGGCGAGCTTCAAGGCCTGGGTGGAAGTTGCGGACCAGTTTGGTGACCTGTTTCCGGAAGGCACCGAAACCGGTTACGACACCGAGGCGAAAAAAGAAATCTGGACGGACCGAGCCGGTTTCGATGCAGAGCTCAAGAAATTCTCGGATGCTGCCAACGCGGCCGTCGCGGCGAACCCGCAGAGCCTGGAAGAGCTTAAAGCAGCAGCCGGACCCGTATTCAAAACCTGCAAGGGCTGCCACGAGGGCTACCGGGTAGAGAAAGAATAACCCGCTTTCAGTCATGCGCTGGTCCCTGATCGGATTGGTTGCCGCTGTCCTGCTGTTCTGGTGGGTCACGGAACCGCCATCACTGAATACGGCAGCACTGCCGGTTCATGAGCCGGATTTGGCCAATGGCGAACGGGTCTTCCATACTGGCAGTTGCGCCTCTTGCCACGGCGAAGACCTGGCAGGAGGACTGCAAATCCACTCCGATTTCGGAACCTTTGTCGTCCCGAACATTTCGCCGGATGCCGAGAGTGGAATCGGCGGCTGGTCGGAGCTGGCATTCGTCAATGCAATGATGCTGGGCGTATCGCCGGATGGCAGCCATTACTACCCGGCATTCCCGTATCCCTCGTACACCCGGATGCAGGTCCAGGACGTCCTGGACCTGCACGCCTATCAGGATACGTTTCAACCCCTGGCCAGCGATCAGGGACCCCACCAGATCGGGTTTCCATGGAACGTGAGAAGAGGGATTGGCCTCTGGAAAATACGTTACCTGGACCAGGGCCGCGTCGTGGTGACCTCACCAGGCAACACCAAGGCAGAAAGGGGCCGCTACCTGGTGGAGGGGGCAGGACACTGCTCGGAATGTCATACGCCAAGGGACCGTTTCGGAGGCTTGCAAAAGAATCTGTGGCTCTCAGGCGCCCCCAATCCCGACGGTGAGGGCACCATTCCAAACATTACGCCCCACAAAGACGGCCTTGCTTCGTGGTCGGAGGCAGACATCGCCTATTACCTGGAATCCGGTTTCATGCCCGATTTCGACACGGTGGGTGGCTCAATGGTCGAGGTGCAGGAGAACCTGGCCCGCCTGCCCGATGCTGACCGCAAGGCCATAGCCGCCTACCTTAAATCACTGCCCGCCCGGCCATAACCGGGTGAGTAGCTCAGGCCTCAGCCGGTACGGTAGAAAACGCAGCCTGGCCGGCGTCATCGCCGCCATGGCGGTGGTCAACCTGGTTTATGGCATCACCTTTCCCTTGCTGGCGCTGGTCCTCGATGCGCAGGGTGTCAGCAAAACGCTGATTGGACTGAACACCATTACCCAGGCGGCTGCGGTCATTTTCATAGCGCCGTGGACCCCCGCGCTGCTGAGCCGCCTCCCACCGTCGCGGGTCATGCAGTCCGTCACCGTGATTCTGGCAATTCTTTTTATCCTGGCCGGTCTTTTCCCGAACGTATGGTTCTGGTTTCCACTGCGATTCGTAATCGGAGCGATGACTGCGCTGTTGTGGATTTCGAGTGAGGCGCTGATCAACGAACTGGCCGAGGAACAGTGGCGGGGCAGGATTATCGGTTTCTATTCCTCGGTGGGTGCGGCCGGCTTTGCGATGGGGCCTCTGCTGCTGATCCTTACCGGCTCTGATGGCATGGCGCCTTTTTATGCGACCACGGCGATGATCCTGCTGGCGGCCATTCCCTTATTCGTCGTATCCCACCAGAAAATGGATCACGACGCGGAACACAGCGAGGGTTTATGGAAGATCTTCCTGCTCGCACCAACCATCATGATCGCAAACGTTGTTTATGCCGCCAGCGCGGAATCGATGCTGACTTTCTTCCCGCTTTTTGGCATAAGCCTGGGGCTGACCGAAAATGCGACCTTATGGTTGCTCACGGTTGTCGGTCTGGGCGGCATGATACTGGTCATGCCGATCAGTTGGCTCGCCGATCACGTTGACCGGATGGGACTGTTGGCCCTGTGTGTCCTGCTGACCATCGTGTGCCTGATGCTGATGCCATGGTTGATCCGGGTGCCTTACGTTGCGGAATTCTACGCTTTCCTTTTCGGCGGGATCGAAGGGATGATCTATGCGCTCGGTGTGATCCTGGTCGGGCAGCGTTTCAGGGGCAGGATGCTGGCGGCAGCGACCACCCTGTTCACCGCGTGCTGGGGCGCCGGAACCATGCTGGGACCGCTGCTGGTGGGCATCGGCATGGACTGGTTTGGCGCCGAATCCATGCCTTACCTGATACTCGCGTTTTTCGCGCTGTTCCTGCCGATGCCGGTAGTCAGCTATTTCCGCGCTCCTGGTAGGTCTGTTCGATGAACCGGGTGCACAGGGGGTAAGCCGTGCTCCAGGTTTCGATCTGCCGAATCATGGCGGACGGACACTGTTCGCGCTCGATTCGCACAGTGTCTGCCTTACCGCCACCGTATCCCGGGGGTTGCAGCCACAGTCCCATGATGGCTGCAAAAGCCAGGTCGGTGTAATTGATCATGTCTCCGCCCAGGATGGATTTCCTGCCGTCAGCGAGTCTTTTCTCGACGTCCGCCAGTTGCGCATCGATGTGCTCCACCGCCTTCTGGTAACGCAATGAAGTGATGCGGAATGACTTCCGAATCAGGAAACTGAGTACCGGGTATAGCACCTTGAGCATCAAGCGTTGCCACTGGGGTATGGCAGGGTTGTCGCAACCCCAGGCATGCTTGGTCAGCCACGGATCGTCCAGCAGGTGAAAGTAAACCCAGACCTGCAGGTCTACCCCGCATCGGTCGAGCGAGCGCTCCAGTGCCAGTCGCTCGGGTGTGGGTTCCAGAAATTCGGCTGCATCCCCGTATTCTGCCGAATAACGGCCCCAGAGGTAGCGCAGGATTTCAGCAGAGTTGCCGATCGATGAACGAACCGCGCCGGACTTGAACCACAAAACGGGAACCGACCGCCCGAGGAAAAACGCGCCCAGCGCCCCACCTACCGGCCTTTCGGTGTACGGCACACCCAGCCGGTCCATGCACCAGCGCACTTTCTCGACAAAATGGCTGGCTGAGATGGTTTCCAGTTCAAGCTCCGGTACTTTTGCCGGCGCAACGAAGACGCTTAACGAGATAGCCCAGCGCCACATCAGCGCAAGCAGGACCAAACCGACAGCCCCGGCAACCGAAATTCCCAGCCAGGCAACCAGGATGGGCAGCAGGAGCAGGAACAGCGTGTGAACGAGAAGGCGCTTACCGGTCATCCGACCAGCCTAACCCTTTGACTCGAGCGCGGAAATACGTTCTTCCAGCGGCGGGTGGCTCATGAACAGCCGTTTCATACCGGTGCCCAGGCCGCCGGAAATTCCAAAGGCGGCAAATTCACCCGGCAGGTCGACCGGTTCCGTCTTTCTCTGCAGGGCGCGAAGTGCGCCGATCATGTTCTGCCGGCTGGACAGGCTGGCGCCGCCCTGGTCGGCACGGAATTCACGGCGGCGCGAGAACCACATGACTATTGTGCTGGCCAGGATCGACAGGAAGATCTGCGCGACAATCGAAGTGATGTAGTACGCGGGCCCATACCCCCTCTCGGTTTTGAACACCACCCGGTCAACGACATGGCCGATCACGCGGGACAGGAAAATGACGAAGGTATTTACAACGCCCTGGATCAGGCCCATCGTGACCATGTCTCCATTGGCGACGTGAGAAACTTCGTGGCCGAGCACCGCTTCGACTTCTTCCGGCCTCATGTTCTGCAGCAGGCCGGTGCTGACAGCGACCAGCGCATTGTTCCGGTTCCAGCCCGTTGCAAATGCATTGGGGTCCGGAGAGTTGAATACACCGACTTCGGGCATTCCGATCCCTGCCTCTTTGGCCTGCCTTTGTACGGTCGAAACCAGCCACTGTTCCGTGCTGTTGCGTGGCTGAGCTATGATCTGCACGCCCATCGAGCGTTTCGCCATGAATTTTGACAACGCGAGCGATATGAAAGAGCCTGCGAAACCGATCACGGCAGACATGACCAACAGTGCCTGCAGATTCAGGTCGACTCCGTTTTCGGCCAGGATTCCTTCAAAGCCGAATACCTGGAACACGATACTGATCAGCACCAGAACGGCGGCATTGGTGGCCAGGAAAAGCATGATTCGCATCATTTCGTGTATTACTCCAGCTTGATTTACCAGAAAGACAAAATTTGCGCGTGACGGATGAATTTCAAGGCCGGTAATGAAAATCAATCTCATACGCGTCTTGAAGTCTGCATGTCCCTGTGGTCTTATCCTGCAAACCCCTGAGGGCTCTCGTGCATGGAACACTGGCCGACCCGGCTGACGCCTCTGGACCGCTTTCTGAACCGGTTCACCCGTCTCCGCCCCGGAGAAGGGGGCAGCGTGGTTGCATTTTTTACATACGCCCTGCTGATGATGGTCAGCTACTACATTCTCAAAACGATTCGCGAGCCCTTGTTGCTGACCAGTTCTTCGGCGGAGATGAAGAGCTATGCCTACGCGGTTACGGCGCTGATCCTGCTGTTTCTCGTTCCGTTGTATGGATTTGCATTCAGGAAACTCGGAAAACAGCAACTGACCCGTTATGTCAGCGGTTTCTTTTTGCTCAACCTCGCGGCTTTTTACCTGCTGGGCCGGGCCGGGGTGGATATCGGGTTCGCCTATTACGTCTGGGTGGGTATTTTCAATGTACTGATAACCGCCCAGTTCTGGGCCTTCGCGGCCGACAGTTTCAACGTCAAAAGCGGCAAGCGGCTTTTTCCGCTGATCATGATCGGCGCAACTCTGGGTGGCCTGGTGGCGCCCTGGCTGAGCGGGGCCCTGTTTCCGACCATAGGGCCCTGGCTGCTGTTGCTGGCAGCGATGGCCTTGCTTGCCGCTACCATACCCTGCGTGCGCTGGGCGCGGGCATCAGTACCACCCGGTTCGGGTGCGCAGCATTCCGGGGAATATGACAAGCCTGATGGCGGGGCACTTGGCGGTATCACCCTGGTGCTGACAGACCGGTATCTGTTTTTACTCGCCATACTCATCGTGCTGCTTAACTGGGTCAACACGACGGGCGAATACATCCTGGCAGAGCTGGTGATCCGTTATGCGGACTCGGCCGTTGCAGCAGGGTCGGAGCTCGCAAAGTCCGATCTGATTGCAGCTTTTTACGGCAATTTCTTTTTCATTGTCAATTTGATGACCCTGCTCTTCCAGGTTTTCCTGGTTGCCCGGGTCATCCGCTGGATCGGCATCAGGAGGGCCGTCCTGGTGCTACCGCTGATCGCCGTCATTGGCTACGGGCTGGCGGCATTCATTCCTGTTTTCAGCCTGTTCCGGCTGGTCAAGATCATGGAGAACTCCACCGACTATTCCCTGATGAACACGACCCGGCATGCGCTGTACCTGCCGTTGTCTGCTGCGCAAAAATACGAGGGGAAAACGACGATCGAGGCGTTTTTCTGGCGTTTTGGAGACCTCGGCCAGGCGGGCATGATCTACATCGGATTGCATTGGTTCCATTTTGGAATCAGCCAGTTCGCGCTGCTCAACGTAGTGTTGTCGCTGATCTGGCTGGCGGTCGCCTGGCAAGTAGGCAAAAGCTATCACGCCAAACAGGAGAACCAGGGCGAAAACCTTCCCCCCAGGCTGCATCACCACCCACGTGACCGTTTTTTGCCGCCTGGTGAGGCATTCGATTTCGCACTGTCGGGAAATACCTTCGTCAGCCCTTACGAGGGCGATGTCATGAAGTTCGAAGTAGAACTCGAGGGCGGTGGAGATATACCCGGTTGGCTTGAGTTTGATGCCGAAAGACTGGCCTTTCGGGGCACCACTCCCAGCGATGTTGCCACTGAAACCGTGTTGACGGTCTGGGCCTCGGACTTCGACGGCGCCTGGGCAGAAGGGCGCCTGGTGTTAAGACACGATAAAATTTGAAGCAGGTAAGAGCAATGACAACCAACGGGAGCACCATGGAGCAGTCCAAATCGCAGCACAGCCTGCCGGAAAACGCCAATCGTCCGCTGGCCAGGGGAGAGGTATACACACCTTACGTCCCGGCTACCGAGTCTCCTCACGAATTTACCGTCAAGTCGTTGTTTTTCGGGATCCTGTTCGGAATCCTGTTTGGCGCCGCCAATGCTTACCTGGGATTGCGGGCCGGCCTGACCATCAGCACGTCCATCCCGGTGGCAGTGATGACGGTCGCGGCTTTTCACGCCCTTCGCAAGTTTGGCGGAACAGCCAATATCCTGGAGGCCAACCTCTCTCAAACGGTGGGTTCATCCTCGAGCTCGGTGGCCAGTGGTGTCATCTTTACATTACCGGCCCTGTTTTTATGGGGGTTGCACCCCAGCCTGCTGCAGATGACCACGCTGGCGATGGCCGGCGGATTGCTCGGCGTTCTGTTCATGATCCCGCTGCGCCGGTTCCTGATCGAGCGCGAGCATGGCAAGCTCCCGTATCCCGAGGGCACGGCGTGTGCCCATGTTCTGGTGGCAAACGAAGCAGGGGGGAGCCAGGCGCGTAACGTGTTCATTGGCCTCGGTGCGGGCGCCCTGTACAAGGCGCTCACCGGCTGGGCAAAAGTGTTGTCTGACGAGGCGCATCTGCGGCTCCCGTTTCTGAACAAGGGCGAACTGGGGATGGACCTGTCGCCGGCATTGTTTGGCGTGGGCTACATCCTTGGCCCCCGCATCGCAACCGTGATGGTTGGCGGCGGCCTGTTGTCTTCATTGCTGATCATCCCTGCCATTGCCTGGTGGGGGGAAGGGCGGCCGCCGCTGTATCCGGAAATGGTGATGACCATCAGCGAAATGTCCGCGTCCCAGATCTGGACCCGGTACGTGCGCTACATTGGCGCCGGAGCGGTGGCCGTCGCCGGTATCATCACGCTGGCCCGCAGCCTGCCGGTGATGATCGAATCTTTCCGGATCGGGGCCGGCGAATTGAAAGGAAGGGTGGATGCCGAGGTGGTGACAGTTGTTGATGCTTCTGATGCTTCGGCTGAAGATTCTGCTCCCGGGGAGTTAAAGAAATCACGCACCAGCCGTGATTTACCGCTGAAGGTTGTTGGCATAGGAATTCTCCTGATCGGCCTGACCCTGACTTTTCTGCCCGCGCCTTTCGATGCATTGCAGGACAACCTGGAACGCCTGGTCGCTGCGGTCTGCGTGGTTGTATTCGCGTTCTTTTTCGTGACCGTCGCCTCCAGGATTGTGGGCCTTGTCGGTGTGACCAGTAATCCAACCAGTGGCATGACCATCGCCGCACTGCTGGGCACAGCGGGTATCTTCCTGGTGCTCGGCTGGACGGACATAAACGGCAAGGCAGCCGCGCTGACCATCGGTTGCGTGGTGGCCATTGCGGCCAGTATCGCCGGTGACACCTCGCAGGACCTTAAAACGGGGTTCCTGCTGGGCGCAACGCCCAGGAAACAACAGATCGGTGAACTGGTGGGTGTGCTGACGTCGGCGACATTTGTGTGCCTGTCTGTGATGTTGCTGGCAGAAACATTCGGATTCGGCAGCGAGGAATTGCCCGCACCCCAGGCCACGCTGATGAAGCTGGTGATCGACGGCGTGCTCGACCAGAATCTGCCCTGGGGCCTGGTGGCCATCGGCGCCGGAATCGCCATCATCGCAGAGCTGTTAAGAATTCCTTCCCTTCCTTTTGCAGTGGGGGTTTACCTGCCGGTATCCACCATGACGCCCATTTTTCTGGGCGGAATGCTGAAGCTCTGGCTGGAGCGCAGTTCGCGGGACCAGCCGCAGGCGATTGGCCGCAGGGACCGGGGGGTGCTACTGGGTTCCGGATTCGTGGGTGGTGAAGGTCTCCTCGGTGTGGCAATCGCAGGTGTGGCTTTCGTCCAGGGCGCTCGACCTGCGGGAATAGGTACCGGATGGCTGGGTCCCGAGTGGTTGGCGAGTACAGTCAGTTTCCTGGCGTTCCTGGTCTTTGCCGCCTGGTTCGTGAAACGCGTGAGAAAGGAACATGTTTAAGAATCTCAAAGTGCCCCATACCCTGGTCCTGCTGTACGGGATGATCCTGCTCGCCTACGTGCTGACGATGGTCCTGCCGGCCGGCCAGTTCCAGACCGAGATCAACGACCACGGCCATGAGGTGGTCGTGCCGGGCACCTACGCGGTGATTCCGGATACTGAGGCCTTGCCGTTGTATTCCCTGTTCACTGTCATTCCCCGTGGCCTGGAGTCGGCACAGGGCATCATTTTCTTCGTGTTCATCATTGGCGGCGCACTGGCGGTGATCCGCGCGACGGGGGCACTGGATGCAGCCCTGGCAAAAATACTGGAGCGGTTCGGCGGACAGCCGGCGTTACTTATCCTGATGGGCATGCTGGCGTTTGCGGTGGGGTCGTCCACCATCGGCATGGCCGAGGAATACATTCCGCTGGTAGCCATCCTGATCACTCTGTGTGTCGGAATGCGAATGGATACCGTAGCCGCGGTGGGCATCATGGTGGTTGGTTACGGTATCGGTTATGGCACGGCAGTCATGAATCCTTTCACCGTGCTGGTGGCCCAGGAGGTTGCCGGGCTCACACCGGTTTCCGGAATCGGTTACCGCCTGGCCATTTTCCTGCCGTTTTTTGCACTGGGTTTTTACCACGTGCTGCGTTACGCAAAGATGGTCCGCAACGATCCGTCCCGTTCGCTGGTAGCCGACGTGCCGGAAGCACAGCCACCGGGATCACCGGAAACAGGGCCGATCAGCGGCAGGCAGGCGCTGGTGCTGCTGGCGACGGTGGTGGCCCTGGTCATCGTGGTCTGGGGAATCAAGGTCCACCAGTGGTACTTTGTTGAGCTAGGCGGAATTTTCTTCGCCCTGGCGCTGGTATGCGGCCTGATCTACCGGATGCGGCTGGACGAGATAGCCCTCTCTTTCATCCCGGGCGCGGGTGAGTGTAACGGAACTGCCTTGCTGATCGGATTTGCCCGGGCGATTGAAATCACCCGCACTGTCGGCCAGGTGCTGCACACGATCGTAAACGGATTGTCACAGCCCCTGGT
>JARFQZ010000243.1 GCA_029287515.1 Lysobacterales bacterium | reverse complement strand
CCGGAAGACGTAACCGCCATGCTGGGAGAACCCGGTCACCGCTGGCTGACCGCGCAAGGCCCCTACGAGGGCGATACGGCGAACCTCACGATTTACGTGACCAGCGGCGGTGTCTTCGATTCACCAAGCCCACCCGCAACCACCGATCCCGAAGGCGACGGAACGATCAAGCTCCAGTTCGCAGATTGTGAAAGCGGGCTGCTGGAATACGAGATAACTTCGCTGGGGCTGAGCGGTTCGATTCCGATCGAGCGTGTTGCACCGGACAACGTCTCGTCGTGCGAGCAGTCGACCGCGGGGCAACGCCCGGATTAAGTCAATTCAGTTCATCCGGGCATCCGGTTGGGCGCAGGTTCTCTGTGCCCAACACGCAGGTTCCCGGCAATTTTTCGTTTTTGCCCGGTTTCCGACTGAACTAGATCATAGCTCTTAAGGTCATAGAGAAGTCCGTCCCCTAACCTGCACTGCACAAACCGGAATTTTCACATGACCCGACTACTCACTGCCCTGCTCACGGCTCTTCTCATCACCGCTTGCGGCCGGGCTCCCGACGAGACCGTTGTTGGCTCGGAAACGGCGTATGGGCCGACACTCCCCAAAGGAGTGACACTCATTGAAACGTTTACCGGCAGTGATGCCGAATTCTCGATCCCCTTCTCGAAATTCGTACTCGACAATGGTCTTACCGTTATCCTGCATGAAGACCACTCCGACCCGATGGTTCACGTCGATGTGACCTATCACGTGGGCTCCGCGCGCGAGGAAATCGGGCGCTCGGGTTTCGCGCATTTCTTCGAACACATGATGTTCGAGGGTTCGAAGAATGTTGGCCGGGGGGAATTCTCGAAAATAATTTCCAATGCCGGCGGAACCCTGAACGGCACCACCAATTCTGACCGCACCAACTACTACGAGACCATGCCGATCAACCAGCTGGAAACCGCACTCTGGCTGGAGGCTGATCGCATGGGGCTGCTGCTGGATGCGGTCACCCAGGAACAGTTCGACGTCCAAAGAGCAGCGGTGAAGAATGAACGCGGACAAAGGGTGGACAACCGCCCATACGGCAGGACATCAGAAACCATGATGAAAAACCTGTACCCGCCGGATCACCCCTATTCATGGCCGGTCATCGGTTGGCTGGAGGACCTGGACGCCGCCGAACTGAATGACCTCAAGCGCTTTTTCCTGCGCTGGTACGGCCCTAATAACGCGACGCTTACCATTGGGGGAAACATTGATGTCCAGCAAACACTGGAATGGATTACAAAATACTTTGGCCCGATTCCGAGTGGTCCGGAAGTCGAAAACCTCGAACCGCGTCCCGGCAGACTCGACACCGACCGGTACGTAACGCTGGAAGACAATATTCACCTGCCGGCCATCGCCATGCTGTTCCCCACCGTCTATTACCGTCACCCGGACGAGGCGCCGCTGGACCTTGCCACCAAGGTCATCGGCATGGGGCGCGCGTCCCTGCTTTACCAGCGCCTGGTTCAGACCGGACGCGCGGTCAGTGCCTACGTCTCGCACGCCTGCCGTGAATTGTCTTGTGAGATGGCTTTTATAGTGATTCAGAATCCCGCCTCCGGTGAAACCCTGGCGGAGATGGAAGAGGCGATCCGGGAAACCATGCGCGAGTTCACTGAGCGTGGAGTCAATGAAGACGACCTTCAGAAATTCATCGCAGGCTTTGAGTCAGGCCAGGTATTCGGCATGCAAAGTGTTGCCGGGAAGGTCCGGAACCTGGCTTATTCCGAAGTGTTCAACGGAGACCCCAAGACCGCCACCGATGACCTCGAGCGTTATGCTGCGGTCACTGCCGAAGATGCAGTGAGGGCATTCGACAAGTACATTAAAGACCAGCCGGCAGTGATTCTGAGCGTCGTACCGCAGGGGAGAACCGACCTGGCGGCCAGGCCACAAAACTTCGATTTCCAGTCCATGGCCGGAAACTTGGCCCAGGTTGCCAGGCAGAGACCCACAGTTTCACCTTCGCCGCCCGGTGCTGAGCCTGATTACAGAACCTGGCAGGACTCCTTCGACCGAAGCGCCCAACCCATACCCGGAACCAATCCGCTGGTAGACCTGCCGCCTATTTGGGATACGCGACTGGCCAACGGCGTTCGCCTGCTGGCGGTGCCGAATACGGAAACACCCACCGTAACCATTCGCGCGGTTTTCGCCATGGGGCAGCGGGATGAGCCACCGGGCAAAGCGGGGCTCGCCAGCCTGACCACCGCGTTAATGGCAGAAGCGACGCTTCAACGCAGTTCCGCGGAGTTCAGCGAAGCCCTGGAACGAATCGGTGCTTCGGTCAACGTTTCATCAGGCCAGTATGAAAGCTCGGTGACACTCAATGTACTCAGCAAGCACCTCGATACCGGCATCAAGCTGATGATGGAAAGAATGCTGGAGCCTGCTTTCACAGAAGAGGACTTTGCACGGGTCAAAACCCAGGTGATGGAATCACTGATGCAGGCCAGGAAATCCGGGCCAACGCTGGCCAGCCGGGCGATGGGTGCCGTGCTTGCGGGGCCCGAACACCCGCTCTCGTACCCCGGAAGCGGACTGCCCTCGACGGTAGAGTCCATTACCCTGGAGGACGTGAGGGCCTTTTACGCTGCCCGCATACCCGGCCACCTGCAGGGTGTCCTGGTGAGCACCAGCCTGCCACAGGACGAACTTCTGCCGCGGCTCGCGGCTCTTGCAGAGATCGAGGTTACCGAGCCTTTCCGGGAGCCCATCGACGCACTTCCGGAACAATCCGGCCTCACCCTTTACCTGGTCAACAAAGAAGAGGCGGCACAATCCACATTGCGGATGGGCTATCCGTCCCTCAAGTACGATGCGCTGGGCGACTACTACCTCGCCAACCTGATGAACTTCAACCTGGGCGGCACGTTCGACAGCCGGATCAATCTCAACCTCAGGGAAGACAAAGGCTATACCTATGGCATCAGCAGCGGCTTCAGCGGCGGCAAGGAACTCGGCAGCTTCCGCGTTTCTTCGGAAGTGAACAAACAGGCAACAACCGATTCCATCAGGGAAGTACTCGCTGAACTGGAAAAATACTCGGCCGAGGGCATGACCGAAGACGAATACGAGTTCATGCAGAACGCCATCGGCCAGCGGGACGCGCGCGCCTATGAAACCCCCGGCGCCAAGCTGGGACTGCTGTCCCAGATTCTGCGCCATGACCTGCCGCTGGATTACCGGAAGCACCAGAAAAGCCTGTTGCGGGAAACCGACCGCGAAACCCTCAATGAACTGGCCGGGCGACTGATCGATGCAGAAAACATGGCTATCGTCGTGGTCGGTGACCTGCCCGAAATCCGGCCCGGGCTGGAGACACTGGGAATACCGGTCAAGGTGCTCAACGAGGACGGCCTGGAGGTTCCGGACCCACATCAGGAAAAGCTCTGAAAAGCCCGGGGACCGCAGCGCGTTTCTTGGTAAACTGATGGTGTCTTGTCTGTTAACGCGGAGAACTCATCATGTCTGACCGGACCGTCGTCATCACGGGCGCCAAGCGCACCCCTATCGGCTCATTCCAGGGCCA
>JARFQZ010000115.1 GCA_029287515.1 Lysobacterales bacterium | reverse complement strand
AGCCGACATTCTGAAGGCCGAGTACGCAACCACCGATCCGGGGCTGGAAATCACTATAGAAGCTGTCGAGGCGCCAGGCCAGGTGCTGGCCCGGGACTTCCAGGACAAAATCCTCCGTGCAGTCTGGGCCTGCCCCAACGGCATTTTCCGCATGAGCCCGGATATCGACGACCTGGTGCAGACCTCCAACAACCTGGCGCGTGTGCGGGTCAGTGATGGCGAGTACAAGGTGCTCTGCCTGACCCGGGGCTCCGTCGATAGTGAAAAAATGGACCTGGCAAGGGCGATCCGCTGTACCTTCGAACTGATGGGTGCAAACGTGTCTTTTGACGGCGCATATCCCGGTTGGGCGCCCCGTCCCAATGCACCCATCGTTAAGATGATGAGTGCGTTGTACGAGGAATTATTCGGTGAAAAAGCCCCGGTGCTGGCTTGCCACGCCGGGCTCGAATGCGGCATTCTCGGAACCAATTACCCGGATATGCAGATGATTTCATTCGGCCCGAACATCCGGGGCGCCCACTCGCCGGACGAGAAAGTGCAGATCAGTTCCGTGCAGAAATATTGGGGCTACCTGATGGAGGCGCTGAAGAGAATTCCAGAAAAGTAATTTTCAGGGAGAAGAGCCGGCCCGTTTTTCATAATAGGTCCGCAGTAACTGCCAGGAGGCCTTTTTCTCGCCGGTTTCCGATAGCAGGCCCTTACGGTTCCAGTAATCCTGGATGCCGGGCAGGGGCCTGCGGGGCGACCGGAAATCTTTGAGTATCCAGGGCGCCATACCACGCAGGAAAGTTATCCGATCGATCATTTCAAGGTTGTAGCGATAAACAGCCGCCTGGTATTCCTCGGTCCAGCGATGATCCGCCGGGCCGTGATTGCCCCGCAGGGCGCCAGCACCGAATTCGCTCATGATCACCGGCTTGCCGTATTTTGAGTGCCATGCCATGTTCGCACAGCTTTCCGGCGTCCCGCCGTACCAGCCGCAATAGCTGTTGATACCGATGACATCGACCACCGATGACAGCGGATCGTCGATCAGTTTGCCTCCGCCCGTGTCGCTCTGGGTGTCCAGTGCGGCTGTCACCAGGCGGGTCGGATCGAGTTTCCTTGCGGTGTCCGCCAGCCTGGTCAGAAACTCCAGCCTGTCGGTTCCCGCCGGGGTTTCGTTGGCAATGGACCACAGCACAACGGAAGCCCGGTTGCGGTCCCTTGAAATCATCTCCGATAACTGCGTTTCCGCTTTCGCGAACACCCGGGTGTCAGCGAAGTCCACGGTCCAGTAGACGGGAATTTCCGACCACACCAGCAGGCCGAGTTCGTCCGCGACCCGCAACATGTTTTCATTGTGCGGGTAGTGCGCCAGGCGCACGAAATTGGCGCCCAGTTCCTTGACCCAACCCAGTAGTCGCCGCGCATGCGCCTCGCTCCAGGCGCGGCCATCGCCATCCGGCTTTTCCTCGTGCAGGCTGATACCCTTGAGGAACATCGGCCGGCCGTTGAGCAGGATTTCGGGCCCGGCGACCTCAATTTTCCTGAAGCCAATCCGGTCTTTGACTATTTCGCCGTTGTATTCCAGCCTGATATCGTAGAGTACTGGAGTGTCCGGGCTCCAGGTGTTCGGCTTTACGTCCAGCGAGATCTGTCCCCGCCCCTGGTGATCGATCTCCACAACCTGGTTTACACCGAGATCGGCAATCCTCAGGCCCAACTCGCCGGCCGGTCCGGTCACCTGGGCCCAGCCCTTCACTCGCCCGTTTTCTCCCAGGAACAAGGCGTAATCCGAAAGATGATGAGCCGGTACATCCAGAATCCGCACAGAGCGGGTAATGCCGCCATAATTCCACCAGTCCGTGTTGACCGTTGGCACGTTGTCGCGCTCCCGCCGGTTATCGGCTTTAACCACGACAAAGTTTTCACCGTCAACCAGCTGATCGGAAACGTCGAACTGGAAGGGGGTGAAGCCGCCTTCGTGACGGCCCACCAGCCTGCCATTGACGAACACAATAGCTGCGTAGTTTACTGCGCCAAAGTGAATCAGGTATTTCCGGCCGGGCCTTTTCTGCAGAGAAAAATCCCGCTGGTACCAGACGGTTCCCTCGTAGAAAAACAGTGCCTGTTCCTGGGTGTTCCAGTCACCGGGAACCTGCAGGCGCGGCGAGCTGGCAAAGTTGTACTCGATGAGCTCCGAGGGGGTCTGCTGTTTGAGATTGGAAAAATATCCTTGCTCGTGCGGTTCGAAGCGGTGGTTGTAATAACCGTTCTCGTAAGGATCGACAATACGCGCCCATTCACCATCCAGGCTGATGCCCTCCCTCGCATGCGGATTCTGGACCAGTGGCGCCGCGAGGCACGCGGGACCGACCAGCAGATAAATGGCGGCTGCAAAAAGTGAATGTTTCACTGCTGTATTTCCAATTTCCCGTAGAGCCTACACCTTATCCCATTTTGCATGACCAGGCGCATTGACGGTGACAGCAAACCGGCGCCCAATCGAGTAGTAAGTATTACGGTGATGTCTTATGAACCTGAACGAGATCAACCGGCTGGCAGAGCAGCACCGCATCCAGAGCATCGACCTGAAGTATGCGGACCTGGTCGGCAATTGGTATCACATCAATTTCCCGCCCAGGCGTCTGGAACACGTGTTGAACAACGGTATTCCATTCGATGGCTCCAGTATTCCCGGTATGAAGTCGGTGGAAGCCGGGGACATGGTGCTGCTGCCGGACCTCGATACCGCGATCATCGACCCCTTTACCGAAACCCCGACCCTGCGGATGCTGAGCTACATCTGCGATGCCGATACACGCAAGGGCGTTAACAAGGATCCGCGCACCGTCGCACGCCGGGCCCAGCGGTTCATGCTCGACTCCGGTTTTGCGGACACCTCGCTGTGGGTGCCCGAGTTCGAGTTCTACCTGTTCGACGAGGCCCGCATCGACAACGGGAAATACAGCGCCGGCTACCGCTTTACATCGGCCGAGAACAAGGAAGACCTGCCGGGCGGTTACGTCGATGCCGACGGCACCGCGGTGTCGCACCGAAA
>JARFQZ010000368.1 GCA_029287515.1 Lysobacterales bacterium | reverse complement strand
CATCGGCGTGACCTCTTTGATCCTTGGCCAGGGGCAGGAAATACATGCGGCCGGGCGGGTACCTGCCCGGCCCGTGTTCGATGTCAACGACAGGGAACTCATCGCGATGGCTCGGGAAATCGACGAAAACCGGCTGCTGATTGGGATTGAGTGGCTCGTGCCCGCTACCGGTTCCGGCTGGAACGTGGCCGCCCTGCTCGAGCGCTCCGCTGCTGGTGCGCGATTCCTGCGCCTGCGCCCGTGTTTCGACCTGGAGGTGTTACGCAGTCACCTGGCCGGACTGGTGGATGAAAAAGTCACCTGGCATTACTCGGTCATCCCTTCGCTGGTGCCCCGGGAGCAGGGAGTCGATGAATGTGCGCAGATGATCAGGGATGTGCAATCCATCCCCGGTGTCTCCGGGGTCAACCTGGTGTGCCGGGACGATCCCGGCCTGCTGATCTCCAGCCTGCAGTCATCCGGAATCCGGTCCGGCGCCTGAACACTACCACCAGGCGATATAAAGCCCGGCCAGCATAAGGATGATCACCAGCGATGAAAGATTGAAACTGGCGCTGGTGCTGATATCGACCTCACCGTAGTTGACGGCCTTGGGATGCTCGCCGCCATGCTCCCATCGGGAGATCAGCACACCGATGAGCATGCATAACAGGAACACCAACCCGACCCGGTCAATGAAAGGCAATGCGGGCCAGATCAGCTTGAAACCCAACGACAGCACGGCGGAACCGATTGCCGCTGCCAAAGCGCCGTTGGCGGTGGTGCGCTTGTAGAAAAATCCGAGGAGGAAAATGGCGACGATGCCAGGCGTGAAGAAACCGGTAAATTCCTGGATGTACTGAAATGCCTGATCAAAGTTACCCAGCAAAGGCCTGGCCACGATCATGGCCACCACCATGGCTGAAAACGCAACCGTGCGGCCAATCATCACCAGCTTTCGCTGGTCCGTGACTTCGGGCCTGAAGTGTTTGTACATGTCCATGGTGAAAATGGTTGAGATGCTGTTTGTCATGGAAGCCAGTGAGGATACGATGGCCGCGATCAGGGCGGCAAAAACCAGCCCTTTGAGGCCCACGGGTAACAGCTTCATCAATTCGGGGTAGGCCCGGTCGTTCTCGATATCGGGGATCAGGATAGCCGCGGCGATGCCTGGAAGCACAACCAGTACCGGCACCAGCATTTTCAGGAAAGCGGCGAATACAATCCCTTTTTGCGCTTCACGCGTGTTTTTGGCAGCCAATGCGCGCTGGATGATGTATTGATTGAAGCCCCAGTAGGACAGGTTCATGATCCACATGCCGCCGATCAACACAGAGATGCCTGGCAAATCGACGTAGTACGGCAGGTCGCTGGTGAAAATCATGTCGAATTTTTCAGGCACCATTTCGATCGTTTTCATAAAGCCCGCGATGGCGCCCTGGCCTCCCGAGATCTCGTTCATTGCAATCCAGGCGATCATCAGCCCACCGAACACCAGCAGCACCACCTGGATGATGTCTGTCAGCGCAACTGCCTTGAGGCCGCCGTACAGGGAATAGGACACGGCAAACAAGCCGAGGATAATCAGGCCCGTGGTCTGATCCAGCCCGGTAACGGAGTTGATCGCCAGCGATCCCAGCCAGAGAATCGAGGTCAGGTTGACGAATACGTAGACACCCAGCCAGAAAGTCGCCATCACCATGCGCACCCGGTGGTCGAAGCGCTGCTCCAGGAACTGCGGCATGGTGTAGATCTTGTACTTCAGAAATACCGGTAACAGGTACTTGGCCACGATGATCAGCGTCAGTGCAGCCATCCACTCGTACGATGCGATGGCAAAGCCCATCAGGTAAGCAGAGCCCGACATGCCGATGATCTGCTCGGCCGATATGTTGGCGGCGATCAGGGAAGCCCCGATCGCCCACCAGGGCAGTGCACGCCCCGCCAGGAAGTAGTCCTGGGTATTTTTCTCATGCCCTGCTTTTTCCCTTGACACCCATTGGGCAAGAATCAGCAGCAAGACGCCGTAGACAATGACTACCGTGTAATCGAGACTCTGCAGATGCATATTGTATTCCGATTTTTGTTCTGATTAAAATTACCTTGCACCGAATGGCCTGAGCGTAAATCCGTAACTGTAGTTCGACTCCGTGAATGAATATTTCATCAGGGTACGCTTGCCCCAGGAATCATCACCGCCGACACCCATCTGGCCCAGGTCGATGTCCAGCGAGATCAGTTCCCGGGGAACTATATCATTCACATGAACATTGACGCGCTCCCGGTTCTCCCGGGCGCCAGGTCCGTCCTCGCTGGTAATCGCGATTTTCACCGGCGGCACAAAATCCTGCAGGCGGTTATGGTGAACACCGAAGCTCATCAGCTCATCCGACCGGATTTCCAAACCAAGCGAGCCGCTATCCTGCAGGCGCAGCCAGCGCACATCGGTCTTGTAGCCGTTTTCCTGCGGCCTCATGTACGGGACGTAATGGTCTTTCACCCGGTTACGGTACAGCCCCACGTCCGCGGCCTGCTTGCGGTCGCTGTAGTTTTCAAACGGCCCCCTTCCAAACCAGCTGACCTGCTCAAGGTCGTGGCGTATTTCGACATTCATTCCGATTCTCGGCACCACCGGCTGTCCTTCCGCCTTGATGAATTGGTTGAGCACGTGCAACTCTCCAGCCGTGTCGAAGCTGAACACTGTCGACCAGGCCGCTACCGGCTGCTTTGCAGCATCTGAAAACCGGTAATCCGCCTGGACCTGCACCAGCGATTTGTCTTCTTTGACCGGCTTCAGCGAAACCAGCTCACGATGATCGGCGGCTTCATTCCAGGCCGATGCCCAGTCAGGCATGTAATTACCGAAATCGTTGTCAGTGGGTGCACGCCAGAAATTGGGCCGCAGGGGCATGAGTAGCATTTCTTCGCCACGGTATTCGATGGAACTCAAAAGACCGCTGCTACGGTCTATGCTGATGCCGACGTCGCCACACGACAGTTGGAACATGGCCGCCGTTGTTTTCAGGCTGACCTTCCTGCACCGCTTTTCCGCGCTTGACACCCTTCCTGCAGGTCCGGTCAATTCGAACTGCGCCTCGGCGTAGACATGCCCGGCGGGCAACAGGTCACGCTGACCAGGCGAGAAAACCTGCAGATTCAGGTGATATTCCGTGCCGGGTTTCATTGCAGGCGCCTTGTCCCAGAGTTGCAGGACAGAGGCTTCCCCGGCGGCGGTGCCCAGGTCGTTTTTTTGTCCTGACTCAACCACGGCGCCGTTTTCCAGCCATTGCCAGCGCAGGTCGAAACCGTCCAGAGACAGAAAATCATACTGGTTTTCCAGCAGCAGTTCCCCGCTCACGGGGTCCGGCATTTGGAAACCGATGTGCTGGTAAACACGCTTCACTTCCCAGTAGGCCGGCTGGATACGCCGGTCGGGGAACACGACCCCGTTGAAGTTAAAATTACCGCTGGACGGTACGTCCACCGGGCCGTAATCGCCGCCATAGGTCCAATAGGGTATGCCGTTTTCGTCGTGTTCCAGCAGTCCCTGGTCTACCCAGTCCCAGATAAAGCCGCCCGCCAGGATGTCGAAGCGGTCAATGACATCCCAGTATTCCTGCAGGTTTCCGGTGCTGTTGCCCATGGAATGGGCGTATTCGATCAACACAAAGGGGCGGTCATTGTGCGTTTGCGCGTACTGCTCCATGTCCCAGTAGCGCCAGTACATGCTGGAGTGGAAATCCGAGTGACGCTCGCCCACCTCCTTGATATTTCCTTCCGTCTCGTACTGCACCGGGCGCGAAAGGTCTCTGGACTTGATCCAGTGGTAGGTGGCGCCGAGGTTGACGCCATCCCCCGCCTCGTTGCCCAGCGACCAGATCACGACCGACGGGAAATTCTTGTCGCGCTCCACCACCCGCCGGGTGCGGTCCAGGTGGTGTTCCTTCCAGTGGGGTTTGTTCCCGAGGGTCTTGTCGTGGTCGTAACCGTACCCGTGGCTCTCGATGTTTGCCTCGTCGACAACGTACAGGCCGTGTTTGTCTGTCAGCTCGTAAAACCGTTCCGGGAAAGGGTAATGGGACGTTCGAACCGCATTCAGGTTAGCTGCTTTCATCATGCGGATGTCCTGCAGCATGGTGGCCTCGTCGATAACATGGCCGGTCACATCGTGGTGCTCGTGCAAGTTGGTTCCCTTGAGCTTGACCATCTCACCGTTAACCATGAAACGCCCGTTCCTGATTTCCACGCTGCGGAAGCCGATTTCACGGGTGATCGTTTCGAGTACTTCACCCGACTCGTTTTTCAAGTCCATCACCAGCGT
>JARFQZ010000361.1 GCA_029287515.1 Lysobacterales bacterium | reverse complement strand
ATTGCAACATCGCCCTCACCCCTGACATCCGCCCAGTGCCCGCCATAGTCGAAATTTTCGATTTTCCGGGATCGTTTATCCAACTGCGCCAGGTGATCAGCCGCAGCCGTCGAGGGTTTTCCGCTCTCGCAATGCTCCAACCCGTCGGCGACGTAAGTAGAGGAAGCGTTACCGGGAATGGCCATCGGCGAGACGCCATTTTCCGTGATTGCATATCGCTGGTAGTTCTCCGCCGGCTCGGCGACAACCCGGCCACTGATCTCCGGTAACTCGTAAACGGGTTCGGAAATCAGCACCGTGGATTGCGCCAGCAGTTGGTCCGTCAACACAATCGCGACCGTTTGCAGGGCTTCCGCCAGCCGGACCGCCCACTCGGTGGTGAGGATGCAGTCCGCGTGATCCAGCGCCCCCAGCACCAGGTGCGGTGCATCGCCGTGCAGGCCGTTAAGCGCAATGTTCAGATCGACCTGCTCAGACTTCGTGGGTATACCCGTCGATGGCCCGCCGCGCATCACGTTGACGACCACCGCAGGGGTTTCGGAAGCGACCGCCAGCCCCATGGCCTCGGTCATTAGTGCCAGGCCCGGACCCGAAGTAGCCGTCATCGAGGGCACGCCGCCAAACGAAGCACCGATCACCATATTGATCGAAGCCAACTCATCTTCCGCCTGCACCAGGCTGCCGCCGAGTTGCTCAAGCCGCGGAGACAGCCATTCGAGCAGATCGCTGGCCGGCGTTATAGGATAGGCGGCAGCGAAACGGATGCCTCCCCTGATGGCGCCCAGGCCGCAGCCCTGGTTGCCGTTGAAATGCCAGTGCGCGCCCTCGAACACCGCTTTTCCGCGTTCGGGCCGGGGGCGTGCTTCCCTGGCTTCGACAATCAGTGGCTCGGTGAAACCCGCTTCGAACGCGGCCCTGGAGCCGGCCCTGATTTCCTCGCCCTTACTGCTGAAGACTTCATCGATCAGCTTGCCTGCCTCATCACTGCAAAAACCCAGCCAGTGAGAGAGCAGGCCCAGGGCAACCATGTTGGGGCGCGCGGCGGGAATGTCTTTCGCCAATGCTTTCATTGGAATGGGGATGACCTCATGGTGCAAATCCCTGATCGCTCCGGGAACTTCTCCCGCGGCGGGATCGGCAATAATCAGGCTGTCCGGGTGCAGCGCGATTTCCTCGGCAAATCGTTCCGCATTGCGCCAGTCAAGCGCCAGCAGCAGGTCGAAACAGTCGTTCATGCATTCCACCGGCACATGGGCGATGCGCACCTGCGCGGCGGCTTCACCACCGCGAATCTGGGGTCCGAACGAGCGACGCATCATGCCGAAACACCCGTTTTTTCCGGCGAGGCTCAGGAGCAACTCACCCGCCGTGATCGAACCGGCCCCACCCGAGCCGGTGATGGCTATGGAGATATCACATGTATGCCGTGCGCTCATGTCACGGAATTATCCAAGAAAACGGCACCTTTTTCATGGCAGATCTCAAAAAAAAGGCCGCCATTTTCAGTGGCGGCCTTTAAACGGTGGTTGACTGTTTACTTACCGTGAACCTTGTCCATTGAATTTCTCAGGCGGGTCGCGAACCTCGTGAACATGTACTTGACGTTGCTCACATTGTTTTCCTCGGTGAATTCTTTGTATTTTTCACCGATTGCTTTTTCGCCTTCGAGCAGCAGCAACAGTTCGCGGCTCCTGGAATCACGAAGCTCAACCCGAGCCGTGATTTCACCGGAACCCAGGGTCTTGACCTGGTGGCCTTCCATTTCGCTACCGGCGCCGGGCTTCAGCCAGGGCATGATGCTGAGTATTTCCACCTCGACTTCCAGCACGTCACGGCCGTCAGTGTAAACGAGCGGATAGCCATTATTGCCCTCCAGCACGTCGCTCATGATGTCGCGGAACATGGCCTGCATGGTTTCAAGGTCCTGGATTTCCAGTGACCAGTCGCTGGGATCGTCTTCGGCATACGGCGGCTTGATCACCTTGACATCATCAATGTTCAGCGGCTTGACCTTGAACTTCAGATATTGCGACCAGTTCACACCGTCCTTGACCCAGGTGGGCTCCGGCAGAGTGTCTTGTGCGATAGAGGCCGTGGAGAACATTATCGCGAACAACCCGACGAGCAACTTTCCGCGATTCAAAAACACTGATTTCATTCCTTGCTCCTTCCTGTATCAAGCCATGTTCTGATTGCCTGCCGTGGCAGACGGACCTGTAACTATAACACCTGGTGCCGCATGGGGCGACGGTCTTATCAGGGCGCTTCTTCGGCCAGGCTACTGTAAATAAACCGGATAAACTGCTCGGGCTTGATGAATCCATTTCCGAGATTTTCGTCCTGCTCGGCGTTGGGCCGGGCGGCAATAACCTGTTCCACGGTCATGCCCTGTTCCATCAATTCCCTGACACGGTCCGTCGCATCCGCCAGCATCTGCCCGTAACTTTCCAGGTCGGCGCAATTGGCCAGCGGACCATGGCCGGGGATCACCCGGGTACCGGAGTGGCACAGACCCAATGCTGACTGAACCGCCCTGATCATGCCCTGCACCGTGCCGCCACTGTCGCGGTCGATCAACGGGTAGGTCTGGTTGAAGTAAATGTCGCCCATGTGAATGACATTACTTTCCGGAAAGTGAATGATGATGTCGCCATCGGTGTGGGCATCAGCCTCGTGGTAAGCAACGACCGCCTCGCCGTTGAAATGAAAAGTAACCCGGTCACTGAAGGTAACGACCGGCAAGCCAGCCGGCGGCAGGGCGGGAATGTCCCTGTCGATCACCGCCATGAACTGATCTGTGCTCATCCGTTGGCGCGCATTATCCTGCGATACGATCACCGCACCCATCCCACCCAGTTGCTCGTTACCGCCGGTATGGTCGAAATGCCAGTGCGTGTTGATTACGAACCGGACCGGGCCGTCGTCGATTTCCCTGACGGCCGCCAGAATTTTATCGGTCAGTGGTGCGTACTGGTCATCGACCATCAAAACGCCGTCCGGGCCGGTCATCACGGCCAGGTTGCCGCCTCGCCCCTCGAGCATGTGGACGGCGCCTCCAACGTGTGTGCTGGTAATGGACACGTCCTCGAACTGGGCCATCAGCGGCAAGCCGGGGATCAACAGCAATAAGCTCAGCAGTTTTTTCATCACGAGATTCCTGTCAAAAGCGGATGCGGACACATTCTGACAGAATTAGCCGAAGGAATTGAGAGTAGAATTCAAGGTATGAATGACGCCCCTGTTCTTTTGATCCTGGGTATCCTGTTCTTTCTCGGCCTGGCCGCAGACCTGCTGGGCCGCCACACTCCGGTACCAAGGGTTACCCTGCTGATCCTGTGCGGCCTGGCCGTGGGACCTGCCGGCTTCGACCTGCTGCCCCCAGAGCTGATCCGCGACTGGTTTCCCCCGCTCACGACGCTGGCCCTTTCCCTTGTGGGATTCCTGTTAGGACACAAATTGTCTTTAAACGAGCTGCGTGCACACGGCACCGTGGTACTGGGGATCACCGTTGGCGAAACCACCGGAGCGCTGCTGCTGGTTGCCGCGGCGCTGTTGTTACTGGGTGTCCATCCGGTTGTCGCACTGCTGCTGGCCGGCGTGGCCACGGCGACAGCGCCCGCCGCCACCTTCGATGTCGTCAGGGAAAGCGGCATCAAAGGAGAGTTTCCGGACACGCTGCTCGCCGTGGTCGCATTGGATGACGCCTGGGCGCTGTTGCTATTTTCGCTGACGCTCGCTGCCGCCGCTTCCGTCAACGGCGACGGTACCGTGGCTGTCAGCCTGGTTAACGGTCTCGAAGAAATCGGCGGAAGCCTGTTGCTTGGAATCCTGCTGGGCATTCCGATGGCCTACCTGACCGGGCGCGTACAGCCCGGAGAACCTACCCTGGCCGAGGCCATGGGTTTCGTGCTGTTGTGCGGCGGTATTGCCACCTGGCTTGATCTGTCCCCGATCCTGGCGACCATGGTCATGGGTGGCGTGGTTGCCAGCCTGGCCTCTCACCACGAACGGCCGTTCCACGCTATCGAGGGCATCGAATGGCCTTTCCTGGTCCTGTTCTTCATCCTTGCCGGCGCATCGGCACACCCTGAAGCCTTGATGTCGGTAGGCGGCGTTACCGTGGTTTACATGATCGTGAGGTGTATCGGCAGTTATGCAGGCGCACGCGCCGGTGCGAGGTGGGCAGGAGCAGACGAAGCCACTCGCAAGTGGATGGGGCTTTGCCTGTTCCCGCAGGCCGGCGTGGCGTTGGGCATGGCCCTGATGGCGTCGCAGCGGTTTCCCGAATTCGAAGATTACCTGCTGCCCGTAATTCTTGCCTCGACCATCATTTATGAATTGTTTTCACCCATGGTCACGCGAAAGGCGCTGAAAATGGCCAGTTCTACGGCGTAACTCTGACCACCCGGTCGGGTGTCAGGATGAACAGGGCGCCGCCGGGTCCGACCCGCACGTCCCGCACCCGGGCTGAAATTTCGCTAAAAAGCTCCTCCTCCCGGCCGGCTCCATCCGCCCGGAGATCGATCCGCCTGACTTCGCGGTCCACCAGGGCGCCGATGAACAGATCACCCTGCCATTCGGGAAAGAGCCCGGCTTCGTAAATCGCCAGCCCGGATGGCGCGATCGAAGGCGCCCAGTAATGAACCGGCTGCTCCATGCCTTCCCACTCGGTGTATGGGGAAATGATCGCACCGCTGTAATCCACGCCGTGGGTAATGGCCGGCCAGCCATAGTTTTTTCCGGGTTCGATCCGGTTGACTTCATCGCCGCCGCGCGGGCCGTGCTCATGCAACCAGACAACACCTTCACTGCTGACCACCAGGCCCTGGGGATTGCGATGGCCGTAGCTGTAAACATAGGGCGAACCGGGAAATGGATTACCGGAAGCCGCGGTGCCGTCATCGTTCATGCGCAGCACCTTGCCCAGCCCGCTGTCCACATCCTGGGCCGCCTCACGGTAGTCGAAACCGTCGCCCGTGGTCAGCAGCAGCGTACCGTCTGGCAGAAAGGCCAGTCGGCCACCGTAATGGACCGCGGTGTCCTTGCGCGTGAAATTCCGGAAGATGACTTCAAGCCCTTCCAGGGAGGCCCCTTCGAGACGCCCGCGCGCTAACGCCGTGCCATTGTCTTTCTTACCGCCTTCCGCGTAGGAAAGATAAACCAGGCGATTTTCATCGAATTGCGGGTGAAGCACGACATCGAACAGCCCGCCCTGGCCGGCGAAATAGACGCCGGGTACGTTCGCGATCTGCTCACGAGTCTGACCACTGGCGTCCACGTGGAATAACTTTCCGCCCAGTTCCGTGACCAACGCGGAGCCGTCCGGCAGAAACGCGATGCTCCACGGCAGGTCGAAATCGCCGGCCCAGGTTTCAAGCTCATACTCGCTGGCGTGCACCCACACGGCAAATGCCGAAACCAGGCCAAGCATGGCGGCCAGGATGAATGGGCGCTTTTTTATTGCCATCAAATTTCTCCGTTATGCTAGCCTTGCGTTACCTGGGAAAGCATACATGAAGCACTGGTTACCCATCATCCGTTTCCTCGCCGCCCGGCTGGCCATTTACCTTGCAGCGGTTGCCGTTGCATATGTCCTCGCTACCGTGTTCGCAACGCAGTCCGTCGTATCGAGCCTGGCGGACATGGGCGTGACCCTCAGTTTCGGCGAGCGCCTGTCCATGACAGCCCGGGACCTTCGCGGCATGGCCGGAATGTTTTTGCCGATGGTTGCTTTTGGCCTGCTGATTGCGTTCATGACGACGGCGTTGATCTGCCGGTACAAAGCCCAGTGGCGGACGCCGCTTTATATTCTTGCAGGGGCTGTTGCGGTGGTTTGCATTCACCTGGCGCTGAATGCCGCTTTCGGTGTTACCCCAATTGCAGTCGCGCGAACTCCCACCGGGTTGCTGTTACAGGCACTGGCGGGAGCTGCCGGCGGACTCACCTACCTGGTTCTTTCCCGCAGGCACGAGTCAATCAGCTGACGATGTCACCATCGTTAAGCCGTAGTGAGAGCCTGGCGGGCTGAACCGGTTCATTGTTTTGATTTGATCGTGAAAAGGTAGTCTATAATTCCTGTTCACCAGAACCGAACACAGACCACAAACTCACGGATAAAAACTATGCTTCGATCCTTTTCCTTGCTGATGACACTTTTCCTGGCGGCTACATCGTGGGCCCAGGAAATTGAACTGCCTTTCGATGTGTCGCCCGTGGCGACGTTCAATGAGCCCTGGGCCATGACGTTCCTTCCCGACGGAAGATTGCTGGTCACGGAAAAGAGGGGACGCTTATACGTGGTGACCCGGGAGGGTGAGAAATCACGCTCAGTAGAAGAAGTGCCTAATGTCGATTACCGCGGACAGGGCGGACTTGGCGATGTGATCCTGCACCCTGATTTTGAGAACAATGGTCTGATCTATCTGAGTTACGCCGAAGAAGGCGCTGGCAACACCCGCGGTGCGGCAGTCGCCCGTGCACGGCTGGTGCTGGTCAAAGGCAAAAACCGGCTGGAAGACGTCGAGGTGATCTGGCGCCAGAACCCCAAGGTCACCGATGACGGCCACTATGGGCACCGCATGGTCTTTGACTCCAACGGTCACCTCTTCATTACGTCCGGTGACCGGCAGAAATTCGAGCCGGCGCAGCATATGACGGGTAACGTCGGCAAGATCGTAAGGATCAATGACGACGGTACCGTTCCGGAAGGCAATCCATTTTACGAGGAAGGCGACGTCACGGCTGAAATCTGGTCGCTCGGGCACCGCAATCCGCTGGGTATTGCGGTCGATGCCGACGGGCGTTTATGGAGTACCGAGATGGGTCCGCTTCATGGGGACGAGTTGAACCTGGTTCTGAAAGGTAAAAACTACGGTTACCCGATCGTGTCTGAGGGCGACCACTACAATGGCGATAAAATCCCGAACCACGACACCCGGCCCGAGTTCGAGGCGCCCAAAGTAGCCTGGGTTCCCACCATTGCCCCTGCCGGCACCATTTTTTATTCCGGTGACCGGTTTCCTCAGATGAAGGGTTCAATCCTCATTTCCGGCCTGGCTTCACGCGCCATCATCCGCGTGGAGATCGATGGCGATACCGCACGCGAGGCAGAGCGCTACGAGATGGGTGCACGCATCCGTGAAATCGAGCAGGGCCCGGAAGGAAACCTGTGGGTGCTGGAAGACCGGGACGGCGGGCGCCTGCTGAAGCTGACGCCGCCGGCGAAATAACCTGATTCAAACCCGAATTATTACGGTGTGTACCAGATCGGTGACGTATACGCCCGGTCCTGGATGGTAGGCGGCACCGAATCGGGAAGCGGGATATCGAAAAACGCCGCGTCGTAAGTGGTCCACCTCGGTGTTGGAATTTCAAGGACGCGTACGTAATAGAAGGCTGACTGTTTCGGATCGAAATCCGGGTCGGTCCAGACGACGCCAAGCGTCGTGGCGCCAATCGTATTGGTGAATGTAGCGTTTTCGATGTCTACCGTGTTGCCCACGGCTTCACCTGCCCGTCCATCCTGGCCAATGGTGCGGCCGCCGGAAACCGCCACGTCATAAATACGCTCAAGGGTTTCACCGTCAGCATCAAGCCAGCCCTTGATGACCTGGATCCGGTCAAGGTTGGCGCCATCCGGATCGCGCAGGGCGCGGATCATGAAAGTGGGCGCCTTGCCATCGGGCGCGCGGGTCAGATCTCCGCCCATTGGAACACCCCGCCTGTACCCGGCGCTGACAAAATCCGGCCGGAATACGTCGTTCGCCCCGAAATCCCAGCCGCCGAATACACGCACCCGGATACGGGTGCCGGTCGTGGCATAGACTTCCTTTCGCTTCATCGCGTCGAACAGGTCCTCGCGGGTGTTCTCCCGGGCCCAGACCGCCATCAGGCCTGAAGCGACCTCCTGTGCCGTCAGGATCCGCAGTGCCGGATCGTCGGCCGGTATGACATCGCGCTCGTGCCGGTAGGGCGAAGGTTCTGTGTGCTGGTATTTGCCAAAATAGTTGTCCTCGCGCGTGGTAGCCAGTGCCGTATGCGTATCTGAAGCACCGAACAGGCCGAATTTGTAAGGATTCACACCCAGTTTATCGCCCAGCTTCAGGCCCAGCTTCAGGGCGGAACGCGCGTATTCATATTGCAGCATCCACTGCTCCTTCGGTGCTGACCCTGCGAGATTACTCACATCCCATCGTTCGAAATCAGCGAACTCGTCATCGGCGCTCAGCAGCGGGTGGGTTTCCCCGTCACCCTTGATTTGCGTGACTTCATACAATGGTTCGAAACGCATCCGAGCTTCTGCATAAGCCGGAGTGATCTTTTTGCCCTTGAAGTCCTTGCCGTCGAACATCAGTCCGTTACTGGTATTTCCATTGTGCGCCGGTGAAATGGCACGCCCGCCGGTATTGGCCTCGTACGTTGCCAGGAACTTCCAGAGATCTTCCGGATCGTCGCTGTCAAACATTGAATACGGAACGATCTGGCTGGTTTTTTCCGCACCATCGGCAAACATGACGACGCGATGCAGGTTGTCGCCCTTGGGTGTCGAGGTCCATTCGAATCCCGTCAGCGCGGTGAAATTGCCCGGATCGTTGTAGCTGTCGGCAAGTGCGACAAAGCGCTTCCAGATACTGACCGCGGCCTCGTCACTGCTGAACGGATTGACACCTTCCACGGTGGAAAGCCGGATGATCTCCGCGAACAGTTCCATGCGGCCTTCCTGGCCTGAATTGAACCTTTCATGCGCCCACTTGCCCCAGGGGTCGGCCAGCAGCAACGGATCGGATGATTGCAACATCGGCGCCAGCCCGATCAGTTCCGCATGGTCCGTGATCGCAAGAAAATCCAGCGGGCGGATCAATTGAACCCGCTGCCCGGTGTTCGACCTGACCTCTTCGCCGCGGGCGAAACGAAAGCCGGCGTTCGCATCCAGGCTTGTACCAACCAGCCCGGCATCAAAGGACAGGTTGGTATGGAAGTGGGTATCGCCGAAAAAGACGTTATCGGGATAGGCTCTGCCGACGAAGGGCGAGTACACCCGCTCCTCTTCGAAGTCCTTCTCAGAAACGACAAGTTCCTGGCCGGAAGCCAGCAGGTTGCCGGTGAACGCAAACAGACACAAACACCCGAATAAACTACGCACAGGACTTTCTCCTCATGGGGAAATTAAAGTAAGCACTTCGATACACAGCTTAGCGAATTATTCACCATGTCACATGACTCACGGCGCCCAGATAACCGTAACGGGGACTTTGTCCTGGGACAAAAGCGCCGCTACCGGGTAGGCCGAATCACCGGCGACGGCCGCTTCAAATACACGGCGCTTGGCGTCTCCGAAAAACAACAGGACGACAGTGTTGGAGTCGAGCAAAGCCGAAAGCGTCAGGCTGATGCGCAGGTAGGGGCTGCCGGCTGTTTTGACAACCACGCATTGGTTACTGTTTTCGGGGTCAAGCGCTCCCTCCAGGCCTGCGAAATCCGGAAACAGGGAAGCAAAATGACCGTCTTCCCCCATGCCAAGCAAGGCGCATGCAAAGGGCCTGGCCAGTCGATTCAGTCCGTTCGCGATCACCTCCGGCGCCTCTTCAGCTTGCAGTTCTTCCAGGTAGAACGAGAGCAGTCGTGCCGCGGAGGCGGGCCCCAGCATCAAACGGGTATGGATCAGGTGTTCGTTGCTGCTTACATTATGGGGTTCCACCCAACGTTCATCGCTGGGTACGATGGTGACGCGCGACCAGTCCAGTGCCTGGCGCGACAGGTTCCGAAAACACTCCTGCGGGGTGGTTCCGCCACTGACGACCAGGCCGGTCTCATCTGATTTTTCCAGCGCCCCGCGCAACGCTGCCGCCAAAAGAGCGGCCGCCGCAGCCGATGCCGCCGACCGGTCCGCAAACTCCTTGATCGTCACACCCGCCGACACGCTACTCGCCCTCAAACCATGACCGCCCGTCACGGTCCAGCATCAGCGAAGATGCCGTCGGGCCCCAGGTCCCTGCCACATAGCCTTCCACTTCCTGCTGCTTTTCGGCCCAGCCTTCAATGATGCCGTCAATCCAGCGCCAGGCCGATTCGATTTCATCACGACGCATGAACAGGGCCGGGTTGCCCCTGATCACTTCCATCAGCAGTCGCTCGTAGGCATCGGGATAGCGCATCTCGAATTCTTCCTCGAAACTGAGGTCCAGCGATACCGGGCGCAGGCCGAATCCACCGGAACCGGGTTCCTTCGACATCAGGCTCAGCTCCATTCCCTCATCGGGCTGCAGGCGAATGGTCAGCCGGTTAGGAGCGCTGTCGTTGGAAAGTTCGGGAAAAATGGAATGGGGAATATGCTGGAACTGGATGACAATTTCAGAGTACTGCTTCTTAAGACGCTTGCCGCTGCGCAGGTAAAAAGGCACGCCGGACCAGCGCCAGTTCTCTATTTCCGCCTTGACGGCGACGAAAGTCTCGGTCCGGCTCTCGCGGTTGCCCATCTCTTCGAGGAATCCTTTTACCGGCCGCCCTTCGATGGCGCCGTCCTCGTACTGGCCACGTACCGTATGCCGCTTGACCTGCCCTGGCCCGATCGGCTTGAGTGCGCTCAGCACTTTCATCTTTTCATCACGGACGGCATCGTGATGCTGGCTGGTCGGCGGCTCCATGGCGACCAGGCACAGCAATTGCATCAGGTGATTCTGCACCATGTCGCGCAGGGTGCCGACCTGGTCATAGAACTCAATACGCCCCCCTACGCCAAGCTCCTCGGCTACCGTGATCTGCACATGAT
>JARFQZ010000338.1 GCA_029287515.1 Lysobacterales bacterium | reverse complement strand
GGCCCCGCTGCATGTCTGGCTGCCTGACTCGATGGAGGGTCCGACACCAATCTCCGCTCTGATCCACGCGGCGACCATGGTCACCGCCGGCATCTTCATGGTGGCGCGTATGTCGCCGCTGTTCGAACTGAGCGATGCCGCTCTCAGCTTCGTCATGTTGATCGGTGCAGTTACCGCTTTTTCCATGGGTCTGGTCGGAATCGTACAGAACGACATCAAGCGCGTGATTGCCTACTCGACGCTCTCACAGCTGGGCTACATGACGGTTGCCCTGGGAGTATCGGCCTACTCGGCTGCCATCTTCCATCTGATGACCCACGCCTTTTTCAAAGCCCTGCTGTTCCTGGGAGCAGGCTCGGTGATAATCGCCCTGCATCACCAGCAGGACATGCGCTTCATGGGTGGACTGCGCAAGCAGATGCCGGTGACCTGGCTTACCGCCTGGGTGGGAACCCTGGCACTGATCGGATTCCCTTTCCTGTCCGGCTTCTATTCCAAGGACATCATCATCGAAGCTGTGCACGCTTCCAGCCGGTTTGGCTCGGGCGTCGCTTACTGGGCAGTCCTGCTGGGCGTTTTCGTGACTGCCTTCTACAGCTTCCGCCTGCTTTACCTTACTTTCCACGGTAAGCCCCGTTACACGGTGGACATTGGCGCCGGGCACCATCCGCCGGATGGCATACTCCAGCATGAGCCGAAGGAATCGCCGCTCGTCGTGACCGTTCCGCTGGTATTGCTGGCCATCCCGTCGATCGTCATCGGATACCTGACGGTCGGGCCGGTGCTGTTTGGGGGCTGGCTCTCGGATTCAATTACGGTCCTGCCTCAGAACGATACGTTGGCCGTTGTCGGCGAACACTTCCACGGTGCTGCCGCCATGGCCATGCATGCCGTTCAAACGGCGCCTTTCTGGTTGATGCTTGCCGGTTTCGTTCTGGCCACGTTTATCTACATGATCCGGCCATCGATGGCGGATACCCTGCAGCAAAAGATGCCCCGGCTTCATCGCGTGCTGGAAAACAAATTTTACGTGGACGAGCTCTATCAAAAACTGTTCGTCAGCAACACAATCAGCCTGGGTACGGGGCTGTGGAAAAAAGCGGACGCCGGCCTGATCGATGGCTGGCTGGTCAATGGATCCGCCCGCTTGATGGACAACCTGGCGGCCCGTGTCCGGGTATGGCAGAGCGGTTACCTGTTCCATTACGCCTTCGCGATGATTGTCGGCCTGATCGGAATTCTCGCGATCTGGGTCATGTTGAAGTAGAGGGGCGAAAACAATAATGGCATCCAACTGGCCCATCCTGAGCTTACTCATCTGGCTCCCCATTTTCGGCGGGCTGGCCGTGATCGCAGTCGGAGATCAGCGCGCTTCGCTGGCAAGATTGCTTGCATTGCTGTTCTCCGTGCTGACGTTCGTGTTGAGCATCCTGCTCTACACCGCCTTCGATACGTCCACCGCTTCCATGCAGTTCGTGGAACTGAAGCCCTGGATCGAAACCTTCGACATCTATTACTACCTGGGCGTCGATGGTTTTTCGGTGCCGCTGATCCTGCTGACCGCATTTTTTGGCCCCCTGGTCGTAATAGCGGGCTGGGAAAGCATCCAGACCAAAGTGCACCAGTACATGGCCGCGTTCCTGATCATGGAAGGCCTGATGGTCGGTGTGTTCTCGGCACTCGACGGGCTGTTGTTTTACGTGTTTTTCGAAGCCATGCTGATCCCGATGTTTCTTGTGATCGGTATGTGGGGAGGACCGAACCGGGTCTACGCAACGATCAAGTTCTTCCTGTATACCTTCCTGGGCTCCGTGTTCATGCTGATCGGCCTGATCTACCTGTTTATCCAGTCGGGCAGCTGGTCGATACTGGAATGGCAGCAGTTCCCGCTCGGCATGACCGCACAAACCTGGCTTTTCCTGGGCTTTCTGGCGGCTTTCTCGGTCAAGGTTCCGATGTGGCCGGTCCACACATGGTTGCCGGACGCCCACGTGGAAGCGCCCACCGGAGGATCGGTCGTCCTGGCGGCCATCATGCTGAAAATTGGTGGTTATGGTTTCGTGCGGTTCAGCCTGCCGGTTACACCGGATGCATCCGCGGCGCTGGACTGGCTGATCATTAGCCTGTCCCTGATAGCGGTCGTGTACATCGGCTTCGTGGCCCTGGTGCAGAAGGACATGAAGAAGCTGATCGCGTATTCGTCCATTTCACACATGGGTTTCGTCACCCTGGGCATGTTCATCGCCTTTGCGATTTTCCGGAATTCTGACGGTAGTCGCGGCGCTGCGCTGGGCGTGGAAGGCGCCATGGTGCAGATGATCTCGCACGGCTTCGTCTCCGGCGCGCTCTTCCTGTGCGTCGGCGTGCTGTACGACCGTCTTCACAGCCGCATGATCGCTGATTATGGCGGTGTCGCAAACTCGATGCCGTGGTTCGCCTCGCTGGCGGTGCTTTTCTTCATGGCCAATTCAGGATTGCCGGGGACCAGTGGTTTCGTCGGTGAATTCATGGTGATACTCGCAGCTTTCCAGGCCAATTTCTGGTACGCCTTCCTGGCCGGTCTCACCCTGATTCTGGGTGCGGCATACAGCCTGTGGCTGGTCAAGCGGGTCATCTTCGGTGAGGTGGGCAGTAACGAAGTCGCCATGCTCGAAGACATCAACGCCCGGGAGGCGCTGGTTCTGGGCACCATCGCGATTGCCGTGTTGCTCGTGGGGCTCTGGCCTGCGCCGCTGGTGGACCTGATGCATGCATCGGTCGATTCCCTGCTCCAGCACATACAACAATCAAAGATCGTAATCGTGGGGGATTGAGGATATGACTCGCACGGACCTGCTTCTCATTGCCCCTGAAATCTGGGTTCTGACCATGACC
>JARFQZ010000332.1 GCA_029287515.1 Lysobacterales bacterium | reverse complement strand
CGGAATGGTCATCGCCTGCTGGTTCTCATAGGCGCGGTACAGGTGCAGCTGCGTAATATGCGCGATTTCATGCGCGAGCACGCCGGCAACCTCGTGTTCGTCGTCGGCAGCGAGGATCAGCCCGCTATAAAGCGCAATGACCCCCCCGGGAGCGGCAAAAGCATTGACCACCGGTTGGTCAAGCACCACGAATGTGAACGCCTTGTCGGGGCGGTCACTGTGGGCAGCGAGCCGAAAACCCATGTCCTCGAAATAGGCGCTGATCAGCGGGTCTTCGTTTAATACCTCGTAGGCCCGCATTTGCATCAGCAGGGCCTTGGCGTACTCTGCCTCTTCCGCCTTTGAAAGGATGGCGTCGGCGGAGGCGCCCATGTCCGGCAGGTCCAGCTGCTCCGTCTGGGCGACACTGGCCAGGCTGGTCATAGCCGTCAACAGCACCAGTGCTAGCCTAATCAATCGATTCAAAGCAATACTCTTGAGTTTCCCATCCACAATTCGACAACGTAATATGGGCGCAGTTCTAGGTAGATGACAGTTTAACGTGAAAATACTGGTGATCGTAACTGAGAGCCCGTGGGGCAGCAGCCTGGGGGTGACCGCATTGCGGCTGGTTCGTGCCCTGGTCGGGGAAGGTGAACAGCTCTGCGCCATCTATTTTCGCGAAGAAGGGGTTTACCACGCACAGCAGGGCAGGGCCAATGATGCCGGCACACCCGATCTTTTCGAAGCGTGGAAAGAGCTCTCGGAAAATGAAGGCATCCCTTTGATGTTGTGTTCATCAGCAGCCCAGCGGCGGCTGGGCAGGGCGCCCGGCGGTCGTTTCGAAGAGGCTGGCCTGGCGCAAATGATGGGCTTGCTGCAGGACTGTGACCGTGTGGTGACCTTCTGATGACGGCTCGATCCGCCAATTCGCTGGCTTTGCTGGTGCAGAGCAGGCCTTACGAAAACCGGGCCTCCAGGGCCAACCTGGACCTGGCGCTGGCTGCTGCGGCGATGGATATCGAACTTTATGTCTATTTTGCGGGCGCCGCCATCCTGCAACTCGCATCCAGGCGTGATTGCGAACCCGCCCTGCTGCCACCCGGCTACCGGGCATGGGCCGCATTGCCTGAGTTGGCCGAAACGGTGATCTATGGCGAACAGCCCTGGCTGGATTATTGTGAGCTGATGAAAGCCGGGCTGGTATTGCCCGTCAGGGCACTGTCCGCACCGGATATGAGTGCGCACTGGCGCCGGCACGACCATGCAATGGTGATTTGAACCCATGTCCAGGTCCCGGGAAATAAAGAGCTGTTTACACCTGGTCGCCAGGTCTTCGGACAGCGCCCTGGAGCGCTGCACTGCGTTTTGCTGCGAGGGCGATGACGTGCTTTTTATCGACGATGCCGTCATGTTTCTGGCCGGTGTACCGGGCGAAATCCCAAAATTGGGGCCGGTTAGCCCCGCCTTTTTGAAACCGGACCTTGATGCAAGGGGGTTGGCGCAAATTGCCGGAGAACTTGGGGTCCGGACTATTACGGACAAGGGTTTTACCGCTTTGCTGCGAAAACACGATAGCTGCCTGACATGGAAATAGATACCGGTCTGCCCGAAGTGGATGAAAAAGGCTATCTGCTGGACTGGCAAGCCTGGTCACCGGAGGTAACAAAGGTCATGGCGGCCCGCGACAAAGTATCCCTGACCGGTGATCACTGGGCCGTGCTCGAAATCTTCCGGCGGTATTACGGCGAATTTGAGATCGAACCCCCGATGCGGGCCCTGGTGAGGCGCGTCCGCGAGGCGCTGGGTGAAGAAAAAGGCACCAGCCGCTATCTTTACCGCTTGTTCCCCGATGGTCCCGGCACGCAGGGCGTCCGCTACGCGGGATTGCCGCGCCCCGTCAGTTGCGTGTAGGCATGGTCTATAATGACCGGCTTTGCACTATTCCGGAGAGTGGGTAATGAGCCAGACCATCAGTGTGATCAGCGGGGACGGTATCGGTCCTGAAATCATGAGCGCCAGCATCAGGGTGCTCGATGCACTGGATTGCGGCTTCACTTATGAATATGTCGAAGCGGGGCTGAACGCGCTGGATCAGCACGGTGACCTGCTTCCCGAGGCAACACTGGAGTCCATCCGCCGCAACCGGGTGGCGCTGAAGGGGCCGCTGACCACGCCGGTCGGGATGGGCTTCCGGTCAATCAATGTCACACTCCGGGAGTTGTTCGATCTCTATGCCAACGTAAGGCCCGTCGTGTCCATGCCTGGCACGCACTCGCGGTTTGACGGCGTGGACATCATCACCGTTCGCGAGAATACCGAGGGCGCCTACCTGGCGGCTGACGCCCTGTTGAGCGAAGACGGCAATACCGCGGAATCAAAGATGGTCATTACCCGCAAGGGCAGTGAGCGCGTTACCCGCTATGCCTTCGAACTGGCGCGTCGTACCTCGCGCAGGAAAGTGACCCTGGTGCACAAGGCCAACATCCTCAAGACCGTCTCCGGTCTGTTCCTGGACGTATCACGGGAAGTGGCCAAGGACTACCCGGACATTGAATGCGCTGAGATGATTGTCGACGCCACCTGCATGAAGCTGGTGATGGACCCCCAGTTGTTCGACGTGATTGTGACCACCAACCTGTTTGGTGACATCATTTCCGACCTGTGCGCCGGGCTGGTAGGCGGGCTCGGCCTGGCGCCGGGCGCCAATATCGGCAAGGAAGTCGCCATCTTCGAAGCGGTTCACGGCTCAGCGCCGGACATTGCCGGTCGGAAAATCGCCAATCCCTGCGCCTTGCTGCTGACCGCGGTTCAGATGCTGTCACACCTGGAAATGCAGGAGCAGGCGGACCGTTTGCACGGCGCCATTACCAACACCATAGCGGAACGCGACCGCATCACCCCGGATCTGGCCGGGAACGGAAACACTGACTCATTCGCCGACGCGATCATCAGCAGGCTTTAATTCCTGGGGCAATATCCCAGCAGCCCGGCGTGCCCCTTAACGGGCGCCCGGCTGCTCGCCAGGCATTCCTGGACATAAGCGATCGCAATATCCACAGCCCTGGACAGTGAAACATCCATGGCCAGTTGGGCGGCCACGGCCGATGACAGGGCGCATCCTGTGCCGTGGAAAAGACCGGGGAAGGTCCGGTGAGAGTAACGTTCAGTCTTTTCCCCGGTGACCAGCAAGTCGGTGATTTCAGAGCCATTGAATTTGCCCCCCTTCAGAAGAACAGCTTCTGATCCGAACCGGAGCAGTTCACGGGCGGCGCTTTCCATCTCCTCTACAGTCTCTATCTTCATGCCGGTAAGAATCCGGGCTTCGGCGAGATTTGGCGTGATGAGCGTGGCGAGTGGAAACAAGTGGCTCTGCAAAGCCTCCAGGATAAAGTCCCCACTCAGCTCTTTGCCTTTGGGTTCGATAACGACCGGATCGACAACCATGGGTACCCTGGGCCTGAGGCCAGCCAGGTGTTCTCCCAGCACGGTGATTCCCGCGACGCTCGGCAGGGCGCCGATCTTGATGGCGGCTATCGGCAGGTCATCCATCACGGATTCCACCTGGCTGACGATCATCCCGTCGGAAACCGGTTCCACTGCCGCAACTTCCACCGTATTCCGGGCCGCAACCGCCGTGATAACGGAAGCGCCGTAAACTCCGAATGCGGCAAACGTATTGAGGTCCGCCTGGATTCCCGACCCCCCGCAACTGTCCGAACCCGCAATGGTGAGCACGGACCTGTCAATCAATGGCTTTTCCATTTAAAATTTCCTGTAGGAATTAATGTGTTGCATTCTAGCAACGAAAGCAGAAGTGAAGCGTATTTTCCGGCCCTCGCTTGATGGGAGTCAACGGGACCAGGAAAGTTACTGCACTCTTTTTAAAACAAAGACTTGGGTGGTGAAGCCTGCAGCCCTTTCGAGCAGGTCGCGGAAACTGTCCTTTGTCATTGACACCATGTTGTATTCCTGCCATATTTCATCCTGAATCAGTGTAACTGACGCGGATCAGGGTGATCGTTTGCGACTGAAAATCGCCAGTACAGTGTTAGCCATCATGGGATTGATGCCGGGAGCAGCCGGCGCCCAGGGGATCGGCTTGCCTGCCGCTGGTTTCGTAAACGGCGGCACCGGCCTTACTTCTTTTTACATCATCGGCTTCGAATTGGGCCCCTGGCAGGAATACCTGGCGCAGGAATTGACGCCGGTTTACATGCTGCCCGAAAACACCGAGCCAATGCGGATCTCGTGGCTGCGGAACAGTGAAATTGAAATCATGCCCGATTTCGCCGCTCACCTGGAATCGCCGCCCCCTACCAGGCTGAATCTGAATTTCGAGTGGCAATCCGATTCCGAGTACCAGTGGCCGGGCGTCGAAACGGACCTTGGGCTGCATGGCACCAGTTTTGACCGCCAGTATTTCTCACCCGGAATCGAACACCAGTTCGCCGATGGTTCGGTACTCGGCGTGTCAGCCATCATTGCCCACCAGCGCTACAGTG
The DNA here is from genome assembly GCA_029287515.1 of Lysobacterales bacterium. Taxonomy (GTDB): domain Bacteria; phylum Pseudomonadota; class Gammaproteobacteria; order Xanthomonadales; family SZUA-36; genus JAHEFT01. Next base: position 849 of record JARFQZ010000332.1, on the reverse strand, counting down.
CCGCCAGCCTTGGCCTGACCGCGGCCAGCCGGCCGGGTGACAGCCCGTGGATGCCCACAACATATGCGCCCCAGCATGAATCAGGCTACGGCACCGGTGTGCGCCTGGCGCTTCACCAGGAGGTTGTTGAAGGCATAGCACTGGGGGCCGGTTACCAGTCACGCATCGACATGGAAGAGTTTGCCTCTTACCGTGGTGTCTATGCCCAGGCAGCTGACCTTGATATCCCGGCACGCGCTTCCGTCAGCCTGGCATTCCAGGCGACTGAGCGGTCATGGCTGAACGTGGCCATCGAGCGCGTCATGTACAGCGATATCAGCGCTTTCCCAAGCCGCTACCTGCCCAACCGGTTTCTCTCGCTGCTGGGTGACTCTTCCAGCCCCTCGTTCGACTGGAATGACCTCACGGTTTACACCGTGGGTTACACCTGGAGCGATGGAGCGGACCAGGAGTGGCATGTGGATTTGAGCACCCGTACTCAGCCTTCTCCTTCCTCGCAATTGCTGAACCAGGCATTGAAGGGTGACCTGGCCGACCATGCGCTGGTTGTCGGTTATTCACGGCGTACCGGCGAACGGAGCCGGCTCGCATTCAACGCCGCATACGCACCTTCAGAGTTCGTGTTCGGGGGCAGCGTACTGGGTGTAACCACGGAAGAACTCGACCAGCAGGTAGAACTCGAGGCCATGTGGACCCTGAGTTTCTGATTTCCAGCCTAACCCCGGCCAGTAAAACACTATGGAACTGCTGAAGAACTGGTTCAGGCGATCTTTTTCGGACCCACAGGTTGTCATTCTCGGCCTGGTGCTGGTTGTTGCTTTCGCCATCATCATTGGCCTTGGAAAGTGG
>JARFQZ010000295.1 GCA_029287515.1 Lysobacterales bacterium | reverse complement strand
GCTGAACGGGGTTCCATCGCAATCGCTTTTCTCAGCAGCGGCTCTGCCTGCTGGTCCATCCCGTTGGCGCGGTAAAGATCGGCCAGGTTCATCATGGCCGGCGTGAATGACGGGGAGAGCTTTATTGCCGTGCGGTACGATTTTTCAGCCTCTGTTGGATTTCCCGTCGCGCTGTAGAACAGGCCGATATTCATCAGTTCTTCCGGCATATCGGCATTGAATTTCAGGCTGGCGAGGTATTCACGGAACAAAGCCTGCAATTCCGAAGCCGAGTTGCCCGGCAGCTGGTCCGCCGGAAAAGGCACCAGTTGCCTGGCAACCGCCATGCGCACGGACTTGTACGGATCGGTAATCAGATCCCTCAACATGGCGTATCTCTGGGCAAGCGGCACCCAGTCCATCGATTGCACCGCAGCGCTCCTGACCAGCCAGTCTTCTGACGTGAGTTGCCCTTGCAGGAAAGCCAGGGTCTCCCGGGCGGGAAAATTCTGGGTGGCCAGGGTCTCACTGGCGCGGAGTATCGTTGGCTCCGAGGGCAGTGAAGCCAGCCTTAACAATTCAGGCAGGGCAGCAATCTGTCCGGACCAGGCAGCATTGAGAGCAGGGGCATGTTCAGCCCTGAGCGATCCGGGAATTCCCCAGGATTCCATCGCATCGAGCGCCCACTGTGCATCCTTGTCATCGTGGCATTGATTGCATGTGTTTGGGGTGCCCAGTTTGAGGCTCAGGCCGGGCTCCGGCACGCGAAAGCTGTGGTCGTGCCGGTCGTCCACGCCCATATAGGTTTCCACCGGCATGTGACAGTTGACACAGGAAGCACCCGTGCCGGCCTCCTGGTGACGGTGGTGCTCCGGCGTATCGAATACTTCGCTTTGGTGGCACTGGGTGCACAGGCTGTTGTCCGTTGCGAAAACCTCGTTGCTGTGGGGTTCGTGACAGTTGGTGCAAACCACTCCGGCCTGGTGCATTTTGCTTTGCAGAAACGAGCCGTAGACATACACCTCGTCCCTGATCTGGCCATCTGCAAAATACATCCCGGGCTCTACCAGCGTTAGCCGGAACTGGTCCGCGAAGGGTTTTCCGGGTTCAAAGGCCGTAATTTCGCTGCGCCTGGCGTGACAGGCAGCACAGGTCTCGACCTGGGTCTGGGGCCTTTTACCGTCCATACGTGAAAAAGTGGGTCCCTGGTCACGTTCCTTCGGTCCAAACGCCCCCCGGTCCTGCAGCGAAAAAGGGAAACCGCGGTCTGCTTCCGCCTGGTCTCCACTGGCCCATGCCAGGTGTCCGGAGGCCGGGCCATGGCAGGCCTCGCAGGCGACATTGACTTCCTGCCAGGTCGTTTTATAGGTATTTCCGGAGCTGGAATAATTTTTTTCCAGGCCGGTCGAATGACAGACTGCGCAACGGGAGTTCCAGTTCTGAAAGGAACCGGTCCAGTGCACGATGTCCTCATGGCCCACCGGGTCGTCCGGGTACAGGTGATACCAGCGCTGCCCCCCATCCTCCTCGCCACGGCTGTCCCAGGCGAAAGGCAGCGCCTGGTACCTGCCGTCGTCGAAACGGACCAGGTACTGCTGAAGCGGGTAAAAGCCGAAGGTGAAAGCGATTTCGAAATTTTCCGGATCACCCCGGGCGTTATCGGTCCGGACGAAGTACTTTTCCTCTTCCCGGTAAAACCGGTGGTCCATGTTGTTGTAGCTGACCGTCTGTCCGGAAAAATCGCCCAGCACATTTTCAGGTGTGGCCGGCAGCATGGCCTGGTAATGGTGGGAGCCTTTCCACGACTTGTACTCTGATTCGTGGCAAGCCTGGCATTTTGTGCTGCCCACGTAGCTTTCTGCGGCCGCCAGGGCATCAATCGCAGCCACCGTGTTGAACAGTAGCGCAGTGAGCGACAGGAGCACGAAACGAGTCAAGCTATTTCCTGCGCTTCCAGCGTATCGCAGAGAAAGGCTGTTTCTGCTTCCGTGGTGCAATAAGAGAACACAAATCGCGCCAGGTCGTCCCTGCCGGGCCATAACAGGAACTGGATGCCTGACTCTTCCAGTGCTCTGAACCCATCGGGCGCCCATTTCACGAATACTTCGTTCGCATCGACGGAAAATTCAAGGCTGGCAGAGGGGTGTCGCTCCACCGTTTCTGAAAACTTCGCCGCCTGCCTGTTCGAGTGGCCGGCCATGTCCAGCCACAGACCGTCCTCAATATATGTCAGCAGTTGCGCGGAAACGTAGCGCATTTTGCTGAGTAAATGCCCTGATCTCTTGCGCAGGCGTTCGGCGGTTTCCTTTGTCCCGGGCCGATCGAAGATCAACAGGGCCTCGGCTGCGAGGCAGCCATTCTTGCTGGCGCCAAAAGACAGCATCTGCACGCCGGCCCGCCAGGTAATGTCACCGGGGTGGCAACCCAGGCTGCTCACCGCGTTGCCGAAACGGGCGCCATCCATGTGGGTGGCCATGCCATGAAGGCTTGCGGCCTGGTTGATGGCCTCAATTTCTCCCCGTTGGTAGACCGTCCCGGATTCTGAGCTCTGGGTGATGCTGACCGCGGCAGGCTGGTAGCTGTGGATACCGTGTCCGGTATTCGCCTGGATGAGCTTCTCCATGTTCACGGCGCTGAACTTTCCGTTATCTCCATCGACAGGCACCAGCCTCAGGCCGTTGCCGAAAAATTCCGGGGCGCCGCCTTCGTCATTGAGGATGTGGGCATTTCGGTGGCAGTAGACTGAACCCCAGGGCGGGGTTGCCGCGGCCAGCGCAATGCTGTTTGCGGCCGTGCCGGTACTGACGGGAATCACCGTTACATCCGTTTCGAACAGTTCGGAAAAAGCCTGGTCGAGTAGCACCGACCACTGGTCATCGGCGTAGGCCCAGGCGGTCCCCTGGTTGGCCGCCTCGAGGGCAGCGAAGATCTCCGGCGCCGCCGGTGATTCGTTATCGCTTCTGAAGTTCAATTCCATGACGCGAATTATACGGCTCAGCCACATCGGCGTCTCGCTTATAATTTGCCCGATGACTTCCAACGGCCCCGATACAAAAAGCGCTGCACCGCTGGACCAGATCATGGCCGTGGACGCGGCCTGGTGCCGCAAGCGTTTGTCCGAAATGCGCAGAAGGGGCCGGCGGCGGAATGATCAGTTGGAGAAGAAGATCAACCAGAGGATCGAGCGTTCCCGCGGCCAGGTTGAACAAAGACTGGCGAACCTGCCGGAGCCCCGCTACGACGACAGCCTTCCGATCACGGCCCACAGGGCTGAAATCCTGGAAGCGATCGCCGCGAACCAGGTCCTCGTCATTGCGGGCGAGACCGGTTCAGGCAAGACCACGCAGTTACCCAAGATGTGCCTGGATGCCGGGAGAGGCGCCCGTGGCCTGATAGCGTGCACCCAGCCGAGGCGGATCGCTGCCAGGGCGATGGCGGAAAGAGTATCAGAGGAACTCGGGAGTGAGCTCGGCGGGTTCGTTGGCTACCAGGTGCGATTCAGGGAGCGGAGCAGCCCCGATGGTTACATCAAGTTCATGACCGATGGGATTCTGCTGGCCGAATCCATGCACGACCGTTTTCTGGACGCCTATGACACCATCATCATAGATGAAGCCCACGAGCGAAGCCTGAATATCGATTTTCTGCTGGGCTACCTGAAAACACTGCTGCCGCGCCGGCCGGATCTCAAGGTGCTGATCACTTCGGCAACGATCGATACGGCCAAGTTCTCCCGTCATTTTGGTGATGCGCCGGTCATTGAAGTTTCCGGGCGCGGCTATCCGGTCGACATGGTCTACCGGCCGTTAGCCGGGGAAGATGATGGAGTGTCCCGAAGAGACCGTGACCTGTACCAGGGCATCGCGGATGCCGTGGTTCAACTGGGCGGAATCGACCCGTTGGGCGACATCCTGGTTTTCCTGTCGGGCGAACGCGAAATCAGGGAGGCGGGGGATTTTCTGCAGCGGCACAGCCTGCGCTCCGGACCGGCCGGAACGGAAATACTTCCGCTCTATGCCAGGCTTTCTTCTGCTGAACAGCGCAGGGTCTTTCATCCGGGCAGCAGCAGGCGGATCATCCTGTCGACGAATGTCGCCGAAACTTCCCTGACGGTTCCGCGGATACGGTTTGTCATCGATTCCGGAACGGCAAGAATCAGCCGTTATTCACATCGCAGCAGAATTCAGCGCCTGCCGATCGAGTCGATATCTCAAGCCAGCGCGAACCAGCGCGCAGGGCGTTGCGGGCGCCTGGGGCCTGGAACCTGTATTCGCCTTTACAGCGAGGATGATTTCGATAGCCGGCCGGAGTTCACAGAACCCGAAATTCTCAGGACATCGCTGGCTTCCGTGATTCTCCGGATGCTGTCCATGGGGCTCGGTTCAGTCGAGGATTTTCCGTTTGTAGACCGTCCGCCTCCACGGATGATCAACGATGCTTACCAACTCCTGTTCGAGTTGCAGGCCATTGATAAAGACCGGCAGATGACGCCGCTGGGAAAACAACTGGCGAAATGGCCGATCGATGTCCGGTTGGCCCGAATGATCGAAGAGGGCGTAGCAAAGAAATGCCTGGAAGACATCCTGGTGCTGGCTGCGGCGCTCAGCATCCAGGACCCGCGAGAGCGCCCGCTCGATGCTCAGTCGTCGGCGGATGAAGCACACCAGCGGTTTGCCGATGAAAAATCGGATTTCATGACACTAATGAAGCTCTGGCGCTATCTGCGTCAGCAGCGCAAAAGCGTTTCCGGAAACCAGTTCCGCAAACTGTGCAGGAGGGAATTCCTCAACTGGCAACGCGTGCTCGAGTGGTTCGATCTGTATCAGCAATTGCGTGACCAGGCACGTGAGCAGCGGCGTCCATTGACCGGTCGGCACGGCAGTTACGAGCAGATCCACCTGAGCCTGCTGGCGGGCCTGTTGAGCCACTGCGGAAGAAAACATCCGGAAGACCGGAGCTACACCGGAGCCCGGTCGAGTTCCTATCATATTTTTCCGGGATCGGGATTATTCGGCAGCACCCCCAAGTGGCTGATGTCGGCTGAAATTGTCGAGACCAGCAAGCCTTACGCCCGGATCAATGCAAGGACTGATCCCGCGTGGATCGAACAGCAGGGCCAGCATCTTCTGAAGAAAACCTGTTCCGAGCCCTATTGGTCAAGGCGGCATGGTGCGGTGTTCGCCTGGGAGCAGGTGACGCTCTATGGGCTGGTCCTGGTGGAAAAGCGGCGCATACATTTTGCTCCGGTCGATCCGGACAGCGCCAGGAAGGTTTTCATCCTGGAGGGCCTGGTCAGGGGCGGGCTGGATACGCGGGCGGCTTTCAAGGCGCACAATGAGAAAATCAGGGCAGAGGTCGAACAGCTGGAAAACAAGAGGCGAAGGCGTGACGTGCTGGCCGATGAGAACGCCCAGTATGAATTTTTCGACGCCCGGGTTCCGGATGGCGTCAACAGCGCGAAGACTTTCGAAAGATGGTTGTCCTCACTGGGTCCGGAAGGACGTGAACTGCTGTTCCTCGGGCACCAGGTCCTGACCAGGGATGATGCGGGTGAAGCGCCAAAAGACCTGTTTCCCGATCAATTTGAAGCCGGCAGTCGGAGTTTTGCACTGGAGTACCATTTTGATCCCGGCAGCCCGGATGACGGCGTTCATCTGTCCGTTCCGCTGGAGTTGCTCAACACCTTGAAGCCAGGAATCCTGCAGTGGCTGGTGCCCGGGCTTCTGAGGGACAAGCTGATCGCCCTGATTCGCCAGTTACCCAAGCCTGTGCGCCGGTCGTTGACCCCGGTACCCCAGTTTGCGGATGCATTGCTTGAATCGATGTCGAATCGGTCAGGAGAGGGCATGCTGAAGGCCTGTGCTGAGGAACTGGGGCGGATGACCGGGTTGAGTATTGCCGAGAGCGACCTGGACGAAAATGCGATCTCTCCCCATTTTCGTTTCCTGTTGCAAGTGACCGATGCAGAGGGCGAATTGGTCGATTGTGGCCGTGACCTGCTTGAATTGCAGCAACGCCATGGGGACCGGGCCCAAAGGCGGTTCATGGACCAGCAGGGCCAGGATTTCAACCGGGATGGTGAAACCGGCTGGGTGTTCGGAATCCTGGACCTGGAAGTGAAAACAGCCGACGGGGCGACGGCCTGGCCGGCGCTGGTCGACCAGCAAACGGGCGTGGGAACCCGGTTGTTCGATACCTGGGATGAAGCGGCATTGTCACATTTCGACGGTGTTATGAGGCTGCTGCGGCTTGCCATTCCGGACAAGCTGGATTATTTGCGCAAGCATCACGGGCTGAGCCGGGAAGCGTTGCTTGCCTGGAGTCCCGTGGCCAGCGCCGGGGAACTGGTGGAAGACTTGCTGCAAAGGAGCCTGCTGGCCTGTGCAGGTGAAGTCAGCGGCGTACGTGATGCTGAATCATTCGAGCGGCTGTGCCATCGCGTTCGCAATGAGCTGGGCCAGGTATGGCGGGAAAGGTGCGATCTGCTCAACGGATTGCTGCCACTTTACGGCACCGTCGCATCGAAAATAAGCGGAAACCTCGGGAAGAAACGCCCGGACGTTTTTGGCGACCTGTCAACACAGCTGCAGGACCTGGTGTACCCGGGATTCATGGCGGAAATTGAACCCGGCAGGCTGAAACATTACTCGAGATACTTCAGGGCGATCGAGGAGCGCTTGTTGCAGTTGGACGTTGATCCGGTAAAGGACCGACAGCGCATGGATAAGGTGAGTCCGTGGTGGCAGCTTTACCTGGACGCGCTGGACCGGGGCTGCCCTTACGATGAGGCCCTGGATTCTTTCCGCTGGCTTGTCGAGGAATACCGGGTGTCGCTCTTCGCGCAGAAACTCGGCACGGCTCAGAAAGTGTCAGAAAAGCGGCTTGCTGACGCCTGGAACTGCACCGGTTATTGATACAATACCCATTCCATGAACAGGCTTCCTGAAAAGAACGATTCAGCCCGCATGCGGGTGGCAGATGCTCGCCACGCAAAAGATAAACTCATCCAGTGGTCAGAGCAGTACACGGAGTCGGCCGGATCTTCGGGTATCGACTGCGCCGCGCTGGTTTTACAGCTGCTCGATACCCGGTCGCTGAAGGAATCCGATGTAGACCGGTTGCTGGAATTACTGGAAATTCTCGAGGGGCTTTCGGCGGACCCGGTAACAATCAGCTGCGCCCTGGTGCACGTGGCCGGCCTGGAAAACGAAATCGATCCGGCTGTTCTGGACGCCCTGCCGGCACCCGTGCAAACACAACTGGAAGAGCTGAACAAGCTTAAACACTACGAGTCAGGACAATCCGACAGTGGCACTGAGCGCAGTGCCGAGGGGCTCAGACGCCTGTTGCTGGCCCTGGTGAAGGATGTCAGGGTGGTGTTGATTGATCTGGCCTGGCAGCTGGTTTTGCTGAGACGCTCTAAGGCGGACAGTACCCTGGCGGAATCCCTGGCCAGGGAAACCATGATGATCCATGCGCCGCTGGCCAACCGCCTGGGAATCTGGCAACTGAAGTGGGAGCTGGAAGACCTGTCTTTCCGATACCAGGAGCCCGAGCAGTACCGCAAGATTGCAAGGTTGGTGGCGGAGCACCGGACCGAACGCGAACGCTTCATCGGCGAATTCATGGCCAGGCTGGCCGACACGCTCGCAAAAGCCGGAATCAAGGCCGATGTCAAAGGCCGCCCCAAGCATATCTACAGCATCTGGAAGAAGATGCAGCGGAAAGGGCTGGATTTCCACCAGTTGTTCGACGTGCGCGCCGTCAGGGTGCTGGTCGAAGATCTTCCTGCCTGTTACAGCGCACTTGGGCTAGTCCACACGCTGTGGCAGCCCGTGCCGGGAGAATTCGACGACTACATCACCACGCCCAAGGGCAACAATTACCAGTCGCTGCACACGGCAGTAGCCGATCGTGAAGGCCGGGCGGTCGAAATCCAGATCCGTACCCAGGAAATGCACGAACATGCCGAGCTGGGTGTGGCTGCTCACTGGCGGTACAAGGAGGGCGGCCCAACGGACCCGGCATTCGACAACAAGATTGCGATCATGCGCCAGTTGCTGGATTCCTCGGACGAAGACCTGGATGACCAGAGCCTGCTGGACAGCTTCCAGTCAGCGACTTCCGAAGATCGTGTCTACGTGCTGACTCCGCAGGGGCAGGTGGTGGACCTGACTGCGGGTTCAACCGTTCTGGATTTTGCGTACCACGTTCACACGGAGGTTGGCCACCGGTGCCGCGGTGCAAAGGTCAACGGGCGTATTGTCCCGCTGACCCATATCGTCAATACGGGTGACCGGGTGGAAATACTCACCGGCAAGCATCCGAAACCCAGCAGGGACTGGCTCAATCCCAGGCTGGGTTACATTAACGGTGCGCGTGGCAGGGCCAAGGTCAGGCAATGGTACAAACGTGAAAGTCGCGACGACAATTTGCGTGCGGGCAAGGAGGCGCTGGAAATAGAGGCGCGAAGGGTCGGGCTGGCGCTTTCAGATCTCAAGGACGTGCTGGAGCGGTTCAATCTGAACACCGCCGAGGACCTTTACGTGGCGGTGGGCAACGGTGACCTGGCATCCGGGCAGATATTCAATGCCCTGGCCCGCATGAGGGCTGAACAGACCGAGCCCCAGGCCGAGGACCTGGTGACCCGCGCACCGGTGCGGCAGCGGGGTGCAGCCGCCAAGGGAAAGGACGATGTGATCATCGAGGGGGTGGGCAACCTGATGACCACCATCGCCAAATGCTGCCATCCGGTCCCGGGAGACCCGGTAGCCGGCTACGTCACGCAGGGAAGAGGCGTCACCATTCACAGGGAAGATTGTGGCCAGGTGGTTCATTGGCGGGCGGAAAACAGTCCGCGCCTGTTGCAGGTCCGCTGGGGTGCAAAACCGGAGACCAGCTACTCCGTTCTGCTGCTGGTTCGTGCATTTGACCGCAGGGATTTGATCCGTGACATTTCAACTGTTCTATCCGCCGCCGAGACCCAGGTGACCGATATCAGCAGTCGCCTGGATGAAACCCTGGACGAAGTGACCATTCGCCTGAAAGTCAGGGTGAAGGATTACGAGCAGCTCAGCGATTTGCTTAGCCGCCTCGGAAATGTGTCGAATGTCATCGAGGCGAGGAGGCTTCGCCAAGGGAGCTAAAGAGTCTCGCTTCCCTGCTCCCGGCTTCGCCGGAAGGCGGCTGCGCTCGACGGCATTCAGGAGTCCGCTCCGCGGACATGATGGAGTCTCGCTTCCCTGCTCCCGGCTTCGCCGGAAGGCGGCTGCGCTCGACGGCGTTACATTAGTGAATCCAGGAGCCGTTGTAAGCCCAGCGTGGCGGTTTCTACGGAGAAATACTGGCGGACGTTTTCCAGCCCGGCTTCCGATACCTGGTTCCAGAGCGCCTCGTCCCGGTACAGGCGGACGACTTCCGCGGCAAACGCCTCCGCTGACTCGGCCACCAGCACATCATGGCCGGCTTTGGCGAACATGCCTTCGACCGCCATGGGCGTGGCGACCACCGGCTGTCCCCTGGCCATGCTCATGTTGACCTTCCCCTTGATGCCCGCACCGTAGCGCAGGGGCGCGACTGCCATCCGGCAGCCATCGAGCCAGGGTTCGAGAGTTTTGACGAACCCGTGAAAACGCACGCCATTGCCGTTGAGCGCGCGAATCTGTTCGGGCGCCTTGCTGCCGATCAGGTGGAATTCGATATCGGGCAGCTCTTTTCGCACCAGTGGCCAGATTTCGCCGACGAACCACGTCGCAGCATCGATGTTCGGCGGGTGCTGGTACCCCCCGACAAAAAAGATGTCCTTGCGTTTTTGAAAACTGCACTGGCTGCCCGTGACTTCGTGCACGTTTGAGATCACATGCACTTTTGCACCGGGAGCTGCCTCTTCCAGCACTGTTTTTTCCACGGGGCTGACAACAATGGTTGCGTCAGCGGCCTCGATGACGGCCAGTTCCGACCGGCGCGTCTGGGCTGCCGTTCGCTTCAGGGGCAGGCTGTCCTCCAGTTCCGCCATCCTCTCTTCCCTCAGGTAGTGAAGATCGACGGTATCGAAGATGAATTTTGCGCCCGGGCAATGCCGCCTGATGAGTGAAAGGTAATTGCTGGCGATGTAGTGGCGGGAGATCATCACGAAATCAAATTCTGTGCCGCGATCCGCAAAAAACTGCTGCAGGGAATCAGCCCAGGGTGAGTAAATGACTTCGATGCCGGCCTGTTGCAGCGAGGTCGTGTAACTGCCGGCATGGGAGCGGTTGTCGGCCATGAACGTCACGCCATACCCGAGTTGCGTCATGCAGTTCATCAGGTAGCAGAGTCGCACGCTTCCGGAATCCTGGTCCGGTTCCGGCGTATAGGCGTCGATCACCAGTATCCTTCCCTTGAGGCGGTGGTCCCGTGCCCTGCGGATTTCGGTGCCGTCATCGGGATCATTGATTGGATCGGGATATTGCTCCAGTTCATTTTTCCAGCGCTCCCGGAATTTCTCGCGATTGACGACCTGGTGCTGCTTGACCCCCTGGCTGAGGTCTGTGCCCGAGGTGACACCCTCGTGGTGGACGATGACTGCCGCCGGCTGGATGCGGACTTTAAGGCCCCTGGCCCTGGCCCTGAATGCCAGGTCGGTATCTTCGTAGTAGGCCGGGCTGAAACGGGTGTCAAATCCTCCCAGTTCCCTGAACAAAGCGGTTTCGAGCATGATGCAGGCGCCGGAACAGTAATCGACTTCCCGGGTGTAGTGGTATTCAGGCCGGTCGGCATGATCGCCTTTACCGTAGTTCCAGCCGGATGCGTCGCTGAAAATGATTCCGCCGGCTTCCTGCATTTTACCGTCCGGATAGACCAGGCTTGCGCCCGCGATGCCGGTGTCCGGGAAGTGTCTGAACGTATCGATCAGGGCGTCCAGCCAGCCGTCGAGCACCTGTGTGTCGTTGTTCAGCATGACGATGAAATGTCCCCTGGCGGATTTTGCGCCGTGGTTACAACTGCCGATGAAGCCCAGATTTTTTTCATTGCGAAGGTAGGTCACACCCTCAATTTCGGACATCCATCGAGCCGTTTCGTCGGACGAATGATCGTCTACGACAATCACCTCGAACGTGGCGTCGCAGTGGGTTTCAGCCAGGGACCTGAGGCAGGCGGCCGTGAACGCCCACTGGTTATAGACAGGGATCACCACGGAAACATCGGGATGCCTGACCTCCGGGAATTCCGGGGGCGGTGTGGGGTCGCCTATGTTTTCAATCGTTACGGATTCGACACTTTCCGGTGGCTGGTGTTGCTGCCGGGTGGATTGTGACCTTTGCAGGGCGCCTTTGAACCCTTCGGTGCTCAGCGTCCGGATGGCCTGGGACAGCAACAGCGGCCAGCGCAGCGGATTCCAGGCCCGTGCCTTGCCGAAGTTTTTGAGCATTCTGCCCAGCACCCTGAAGGGCTTGGTCAGCCGCCAGGAGGCGGTAGACAGGACCCATTCGTGAACAGCGGTCAGTTTCTCAAGGCGAACATTGGTCTGGCGATGCACGGCCTGTTCATGCTCGAGACTGCCCCTGGTTTGTTGCAGACTGCCCATTGTTTGTTGCAACGTGCGCACGGTTTCGTCCAGACGGCCTTCAAGGTCCGCAACCCATTTTTTCCGGCGCCTGACCTCCTGTTGCAATGCCTGTTCCCGTTCCTCCGCCCACTCACTCCGCTTTTCAACCTCTGACTGCAGGGTTGTGGCCTGTTGCATCAATTCCCGGTTTTCATGGCCGAGCCGGGTGGCCATCACGGCCGTCGCTGAATGCTGAACACCACGCAGGCCCTGGACATGGATAACGGCTCTGCGGCCCCCGCCCGCCTCGCAGATGTCCTGGTATTTGCGGACCATCTGCCCGGTATCGGCCTGTCCAAGCTGCAGCAGCCGGCGATGGACCCTGTCGATTGCATCCCTGTCAGAGGCCAGCGCGCGCACTCGCCCGGCAAGGGCGGAAGGCTCCGGCTCGATGAGCCAGCCGGTGTCACCGTCGATGATTCGCTCTGCAAAACTGCCCAGGCGCGTGGCGATAACCGGAACATTCAGTTGTTGCATCTCGGACAGGGTATAGCTGAAGGTTTCGGGTACCGTCGACAGCAGTGCGGCAACGTGCGGCCCGATGGTCGCGAGCAGGCCGGGCAGTTCTTCTCTTTGATACTGAAGAACGACGTTGACGCCCGATAGCCCGAAAAACGCTTCGCCTTCCTTGCCTGCGCCGAGGAGGTAGACCTGCGCGTATTCCGTAACGGCAGGCAGTGCATCAAGCAAAAGCTGCTTGCCTTTCCCTTGCTGGATGCGGCCCGGGACTATCAGCCTGAGGCGCCCGTCCTCCCTCTCCCGGGGTAAAACCTTGTCTTTGCCCCGCAGTTCCGGCAAACCGTGTGGAATGAGATGGATATCAATCGCTGACCAGTTCTTGTCCAGGCTTCGGATCATGTCGATCACGGATTGGCTGGGAGCGGCTACCTGGATCTCATCCCGGGATACGAGTTCCCGCCATTCTTCGGCAAGTTCTTTCCAGCTGGAAGGGGTCCGGTCCCTGAAGCCGGGCAACAACCGGTGGTCCTTCATTGCGCATTCCAGCGCAGATTCTCCGGCTCCCAGGTACGGCTTGGGATCGACTCCGAGCAACGGCCACCGGGGGTAAAAGTCGTGCAGAACCTGCAGGGTGGGGATAGCTGTGCGCAATGCATCTAGGCTGTGCCCTACCAGGGAGGAAATGATGATCCGCCCGACTCCGTAGCGGGCCGCGATGCTTTTCAGCATGGCCCTGTACTGGTCATGCCCGGAGGCTGACGAATGAATGGCCGGTTGAATCCACCAGTTGTCTACCGGAGCTGCTTTCTGGGTGCCGAGAAAAAGCGAGAACCGCTGACCGTATCCTTCGCCGGTCTGCGGGCCTTCGGAGCACAGCTGGAAATTGACACCGCCCGTGTCGGCTTCGATAAAGGAATCGACCCACCGTTCAACGCCCCCGCCCCAGCTGTGCGTGACGTGCAGCGTGACCGGAAGGTCGTCCTGCCGGAATCCGGTGAGGTCTTTCATCCAGGGCCATTTGGCCGGTGTTCCCCCGATGTTGATCCAGCCGTCCAGCTTTCTGCTCAACGCACCCCAGGGTGCAGGTCTTCTCTGCTCGTGGGGATCGAGTTCGGGTTCGTCAAACAGTGCACTTTCCGGATCGTGCAGGAAAATGGTGTCAGGGATGTATAAACGCCCGCCTGCATTCTTCAGCCGTTGCAGGGCATCCCCCCCACCAATTCCGTTGCCGGCGAGGGCATCTACGGCATCCGGGGACAGCAACAGAAGGTGTGGAGGCCACGATGACCACTCCACCAGTTCACCGTCGCCAAGCAAGGCAACCCATTCCTCGAGCAACTGCGTTGGAAGGTGTTCCGGTGAGGTTCTGTGCAGGCCGGCAAAGGGGTTGAATTCCGTCGCCACGTTACTCATTACACTCAGTGCAACGGGGCCCGGCGACTCGGCCAGGATGTCAGCCAGCGTTGATCGCAGGGCCGTTTCAACGGCCGGCGAAACATCGAGGCCCGGTTGCAGTATCAGCAACGGCTCGCCGGGCTTATCCCGGCGGTGCTCAGCCAAAAGAGCACCGATGGAATTGGGGTCGTTTCGCAGGTCTGTTAAAGTCGTGGTCATGGAGGCGCTTTTGGTACGAAATCCTCCCATTATGGTCAAAGGTCCGTGTGATGTCACCCGGCAACGAGGCAGGAAGCTGAATGAGCAAGCGCAAGAAGAAGACTACGGCCAGGAGAAAAAAAACAAACAGGAAACAACCGCGCAGATGGTTTGCAAAAATCTGGCGCCTGGGCCTGCTGCTGGCCGGGATTTTCCTCGGCCTGATGGTCCCCTGGGTGATGTACCTGAACTACCAGGTCACCACGGAATTCGAAGGCAGGAAATGGGATCTGCCCAGCCGTGTTTATGCGCGTGCGCTGGATATCTACCCGACCGCTTTGTTGTCCCGCAGTAACCTGGAACTGGAATTGAAAGCAGCGGGCTACCGCGCCAGCAGGCAGCCGTCCCTTCCCGGCCTGTACAGCGTTTCGGGGAACACGGTCGAAATTCATCGCCGGTCGTTTCGGTTTCATGACGGTGAAGAAGAAAGCATCCGATTCCGGGTAAAAATTTCCGGCGAAAAAGTGTCCTCGGTGACCGGTCTGCCGGGGGGGCGATCGCTGGACCTCGTGCGTCTTGAGCCAGCAGAAATAGCATCCATTTATCCCTTGCAGAAAGAAGACCGGACACTGATCAATATTGAGCAGGCTCCCCAATTGCTGGTGACCGGCCTGCAGGCCGTCGAGGACCGCAATTTCAAGCACCACCCGGGCATTGACCTGAGGGGAATCCTGCGAGCGGCATATGCCAACCTGAAGGCAGGCAGGGCCGTGCAGGGGGGCAGCACGCTGACACAGCAATTGGTGAAAAACTATTTCCTGACGCACGACCGGACCATGGCCCGTAAATTCAACGAGGCCATCATGGCGCTGCTGCTGGAGGCGCATTACGACAAATCGGAAATTCTGGAGGCTTACCTTAACGAAGTGTTCCTCGGCCAGCAGGGCGCTTATGCGGTTCACGGGTTCGGGCAAGCCAGCCTGTACTATTTCGATCAGCCGATGGAACGCCTCGAACCTCACCAGATCGCCCTCCTGATCGGGATGGTCAGGGGCGCCTCCTATTACAATCCCAGGCGCCACCCTGAACGGGCGCGGGGACGCCGAAACCAGGTGCTTTCCATGTTCGCCGAAACCGGCCTGCTATCGGAAAGCGAGGCGAAAAAACAGGCGGCGCTGCCGTTGGCCGTGACGGCTGAACCGCGAACCCGGGGTACGAGATACCATGCTTTTGTCGACCTCGTGCGGCGGCAACTCGCGCAGGTATACAAAGAAGAGGATTTGAGAACAGAGGGCTTGAGAATTTTCACCACGTTGTCTCCATCGGTGCAGGAGAAAGCGCAGGCCGCGGTCAGTGGCGGATTGCGCCAGCTCGAAACACGCGGCCTTTCCGCGAGTTTGCAGGCCGCAATGGTGGTCGCAGACGTCGCCACCGGTGAGGTGCAGGGGCTGGTTGGCGACCGCAATCCCGACCGGGCCGGGTTCAACCGGGCGATCCATGCCAGGCGTCAAATCGGCTCGGTCATCAAACCCCTGGTTTACCTGCTGGCGCTGGAACATTCCCGTGATTACAGCCTGGTGACCCGCATCCAGGACACGCCCCTTTCGCTGCAGCAGCCTGATGGCTCCACCTGGTCGCCATCGAATTACGACAATCAATCCCACGGCGCAGTCACTCTGCTCGAGGCGCTGACGCGATCCTACAACCAGGCAACCGTTCGCCTGGGCCTCAATATCGGCGTTGAGCACCTGGTGAACCGGATCGAGCAACTGGGTGTGCGGGCAGACATTGACCCGGTGCCGTCCATATTCCTGGGCGCCGTGGAATTGACGCCGCTCGAAGTGACGCAAATCTACCAGTCGATCGCTGCCGGCGGTTTCAGCGTGCCATTGCGCTCCCTGATCGCTGTGCAGACGGCGGATGGCGATGAGTTGGTACGCTATCCGCTGCGCATGCTTCCGCAGCCCAACCGGGACGCAATCGCGGTGCTGAATTACGCGCTGACCCAGGTGGTTGAGCAGGGCACAGCCAAAGCGCTGCCCGGCCTGATTGGCCAGGACCGGACGATCGCCGGGAAAACCGGCACCACCAATGACCGGCGCGACAGCTGGTTTGTCGGATATACTCGCAACCAGGTCGCTGTCACCTGGGTGGGTGAAGACGACAACCGGCCTGCCGGGGTCACCGGCAGCAACGCGGCGATGCGTCTGTGGGCAGGATTGTTCAGGGAATTGCCCAATGAGTCGGTGGACCTGAGAATGCCGGACGGGGCCTATTGGCTCTGGGTGGACGGCAACAGTGGCTTGCTGACCCTGGAAGACTGCGATGGGGCCATTCAGGTACCCTTTGTAGACGGCTCCGGCCCGTCGGAGACGACGGCCTGCATGTCAGCGCTGCAAGATGATGAAGAATCCTTCTGGAGGAAATTACTTGGCAAGAAAAAGCAGTAAAATATACCGGTGGCCAAGCCCGTTTGTCGTCCTGTTGATGACGGCGTTTCTTGGCGCCTGTGCGACCCCACCCGGCCCGCCCACACCCCAGGACGGGGAAGTGGAGGCAAGGGTCAGGGAGCCGGCCAGGCAGGACAGTGAAGGAATCCAGGTGTTTCCGCTGCAGAACCCGGCCGTCAAGGAACTGCTGGCAGATGCCAGCGCGGCGGAACAGACGGGTGATTACGGGCAGGCGGCCTCGTACCTGGAGCGCGCCTTGAGAATCCAGCCGCGAGACCCGGAAATCCTGCAGAGCATGGCGGAAGTGCAGTTACAGATGAGGGATTACGGGCAGGCGCTCAATTTTGCAAGCCGTTCCTATGACATCGGTCCCCGGGTTGGAGAGATCTGCAGCCGAAACTGGCGCACGATCAGCGTCAGCAGGGAACACCTCGGGGACCACCCCGGCTCGGTTGAAGCCGAGAAAAAAGCCGCTGTCTGCATGAACACCAAGCCAAGGGGGCTTTGAAAGCCAAGTGACTGATTTGCAGGGCGGCAGCGCCGCGATTCTCGATGCGGACGGGCCTTTCTCCGGAACCCTGGACAGTTTTGCACCCCGTCAAGCCCAGATCCGGATGGCCGAAGCGGTCGAGGAGACACTCTCCTGTGTCGGTTCCCTGGTAGTGGAAGCCGGAACCGGAATCGGCAAGACACTGGCCTACCTGGTACCCGCCATGCTGTGCGGGGAACGTGTCATCATTTCAACCGGGACCAAAACCCTGCAGGACCAGTTGTTTTTCAGGGATTTGCCGATGGTGAAGGAAACACTTGGGGTATCACTCAAGACTACCCTGTTGAAAGGAAGGGGAAATTACCTGTGCCTGCACCGGATGATGATTGCACGGACCGAGGGCAGGCTGCCCAGCCGCGATGCGGTGCTCGAGCTGGAGGCGGTTAAGGAATGGTCGGCACGAACCGGGGACGGTGACCTCTCCATCGCCGATGTCGTCACCGATGAAAGCGGTCTGATGCCTTTTGTTACATCGACCCCCGACAATTGTCTTGGCGGTGAATGCCCCCGGTTTGAAGACTGTTTTGTGGCCCGGGCCCGCAATGAAGCCCAGGACGCCGACATTGTCGTGGTCAATCATCACCTGCTGTTCGCAGACATGGCCATCAAGCAAAGCGGGTTTGGCGAAGTGCTGCCGGGTGCGGCTGCATTCATCATCGATGAAGCTCACCAGGCGCCTGAGACCGCAACCCGGTTTTTCAGTGTTTCGATCACCGCCCGGCAAGTCCGGGACCTGTGCCGTGATTTTCTGGCCGAGTCGGCCGAAGTCAGCGGGGCCATGGGAATGCTCCGGGAGCCGGTTTCAGACTGCCTCCAGAAACTGAAAGAGATGCAGTTGGCGGTTGCCGAGCGAATGCCAGAGCGTGGGTCCTGGGACGACCTGGTCCTGGACGAGGGGGTTCGCGTCGCGCTCCAGTCGCTGGACCATGCAATCAACACCCTGGCCTCATCCACCGGACAATTGGAGGGAAGTGCGCGGGGGATGGACGGCTGCATCGAGCGACTGGCCGAGCTGCAGGCGCGATTCGACCGTTTCGATTCACAGCAGGCCGTCGAAGAAGTTCGCTGGTATGAACGCCGGGGGCAGGGGTTCGCGCTGCACATTACACCGCTGGAAGTATCAGCAGTATTCAATGACTTCCGGGAAAAAGCCGAAGCGGCCTGGATTTTCACGTCGGCCACCCTCTCGGTCAAAAACAATTTTTCGCATTTTACCGACCGCATGGGCCTGGATGACGCAAAAACCCTCCAGTTGGATTCACCTTTCGACTATCAGAACAATGCGCTGATGTGGCTGCCGGACCAGGTGCCGGAACCGCGCGATATAGATTTTGTGCCCGCGCTGCTTGAGCAGGTTGTGCCGGTGCTGAAAGCGAGCAGAGGCCGGGCTTTTCTGCTGTTCACCTCGCACCGTTCGCTGAGAAAAGCCGCCGAATTGCTGGCCGACAGGGTCAACTACCCATTATTTGTCCAGGGATCTCAGCCGCGGAGCCTGTTGCTGGAACAGTTCAGGGATTCCGGCCAGGGTGTTTTGCTCGGTTCCGCCAGTTTCTGGGAAGGCGTGGATGTCATTGGCGACGCCTTGTCGCTGGTGGTCATTGACAAGCTTCCATTCGCCGCCCCGGATGACCCGGTGATGGAAGCCAGGAGCAACGCCTTGAGGAGAGCGGGTGGCAATCCGTTCACTCAGCTTTATCTCCCGCAGGCGGTCATTGCCCTGAAACAGGGCGCCGGAAGACTGATCAGGGATGTGACGGATCGCGGTGTGCTGGTTGTCTGCGACCCCCGAATCAGGACAAAATCCTATGGCAGGGTTTTCCTGGAGAGCCTGCCGCCGATGAAGCTGGCGGCCGGCCGGACCGAAGTGGAGCAGTTCTTCAATGACTAGATTACTCGCCGTGGAAACTTCTGCCGAAGTCTGTTCGGTTGCATTGCACGTTTACGGCCGGGTGCAATCTTTTTTTGAGCACGCGCCGATGAAACACGCGGAACTGTTGCTACCCGCCGTGAGCGGGTTGCTGGGCGAAGCGGGGTTTGCTCTGAATCAACTCGATGCGGTTGCTTTTGGTCGGGGGCCAGGCAGTTTTACGAGCCTCAGGATCGGGATCGGGGTTGTCCAGGGCCTGGCCTGGGGCGCAGACCTGCCCGTGGTTCCGGTTTCTTCGCTGGCGGCCGTGGCGCAACAGGCCGCTGACCGTTATGCGGGAGCATATTCAGCCATTTGCGTGGCGATGGACGCGAGAATGAAGGAAGTCTACACGGCCAATTTCAAGCCTGGCGGGAGTACCGTACAGGCTGCCGGCGAGGAAAGGGTTTGCGGCCCGGACCAGCTCGTCATTCCTGCCGACGGATTCATCGCCGCAGGCAATGGTTTTGACCGGTTTCCCGAACTCGGCAGCCTTGCTGCGGATGCAGCCGCCACTTATCCCGATATCTGGCCCCGGGCGGAAAGCATTTGTTCCCTGGCGCTGGAATGGTTGAAAAGCAATGACCCTCTGCCGGCGGACGAGGCCCAACCGAGCTATGTCAGGAACGATGTGGCCGCAAAACCGGGTGGGCCCGTTTAGCCAAGCGCAGAGTAAATGGAAAGGTACTTCCCGGCTGCGGCGTCCCAGTCCAGCTGATCGGCCATGGCGCGGCCGGCGCCGGCAAGTTTCCCGGCCTCTTCCGGATTGTTCCATAGATCGACGATAGCCGACATGAACGGGTCCCAGTCGTCCAGCACGACGGCCTGTTTTCCCGGTTCCACCGGAATTCCCTCGATGCCCTTGCTGGTGCTGACGACCGGCAAGCTCGCTGCAAAGCAGTCGATAATTTTCATGCGCGTACCACCGCCATCCACCAGGGGTACAACAGAAAGATCAGCGGCTTTCAGCCAGGGCGCGAGATGATCGACGCTTCCGGTCAGGTGAATCCGGGGATGAGGCGCAGAAGACGGCGGATCCTTCCCAATCGCCAGCAAGTGACAGTTCAGTCCCTTCTGCTGGAGCCCTGGCAGCAGAATGTCAGCGAAAATCTGCAAAGCCTCGCGGTTGGGCGGATAGCTGTAAGTCCCGTGGTAAACCAGTACCGGGCACTGGTCCGGAATGCCAAAGCGGGTTCGCACATCCACCACCTCGGGTGAATCATACGGCTCGAGATCAACGCCGTGTGGAACCGTATGCAGCAGGTCCGGATGAACACCGTCTTCGGCAAGTTTCTGGCGGTCGTTGGCGGAGACACAGACGACGGCGTCAGAGCGGTTGCACAGATCGATTTCGATGGCCTTGAGGTTTTCGTATTGCTCCGTTGACAATTCCGGCACCTGTGCCCTGATGCGGTCGTACTCGACGTTGTGTTCAACCAGCACGACGCTGGTGCCCAGCACTTCCCTGGCCTTGATGCACGGCAGGGCATAGGCAGGAAATTCGGCCTGCAGCACCCCGGCATGCACAACGCGGGAAACCGCAAGCGTGCGCCAGAAAAACGATCCGTCCGTCAAGGGCAGATACAGGAAACTGTTGCTGTAGGGCATGTCCTTGGAAAAGTGCAACAGCTTGGTTACAGGGCCGGGCAGGCTGAGCAGCCGGGTCCAGAATGGGTATTTCCGCGGATGAATGCCGTCCTCCGTGACCTCGAACCATCGCGACCGGTCGTCAGTGACAATGCCTGCCCGGGTTTCACGGCGTGCGATGGCCCGGGCGCTCTCTAATGTTCTAACTGCTGCGCCGTGGTCGGGAGGGAACAGGTCGCCGCGAGTAACGAACACCACGCCGGTACCGGCTTTGGCCCCCAGCAATTTTCGGGTTACCACGGTTTTCGCCAGCCTGAACTGCCTTTTGAGCCGCTCACGCATCGGCGGTATGCCAAGAACCGGATCCCGGGTCCTGCCCATGATTTCCGGGTCCAGGCGTTCTGCCCTGGCTGGAGACTCCAGCCAGTCGAGCAGGGGAGTGACTGACTGAACCGGCTCGAGGGCCGTGGTCACCAGTGTGCGCGCATTCCTCGATTTCGCTTTCCATTCATCGGGCCGGGAGATGATCTGCTCCATTTGGGAATGCAGAGCGCCCGGGTCATCGACGATCCATCCGGCATCGAATTGTTCCACCAGGCCCGCCAGGGGCAGGTAGCGGTTACAGAGCAGAGGCAGGCCATGACGCAGGAATTCAAGCGACCTGAAGGACTGGCTGTATTCGCGTTCGATATTCCATTCGGCAAGTTCGACTCCTACATGGGCCTGTTGCGTTAAAAACTGGCTGAACCGCTGATAGGATTCCAGCGCCCGGATCTCCACGCCCCCTGCATCGACATTTTCTGCGGGTATCCCGGCTCCGGCAGTTCCACCATGCCAACGGTAGCCGCCACCGAAATGAACCAACCGGACATTCGGAGCGTGCTCCCGTGTGAAACGGGCCAGTTCCGCCTGGTATGTTCCCGGTTCCCTCCAGGGCCAGGACACGCCTCCGCTGACGAAAAGCCAATCTTCCCCTTCGGGGCTGGATTCCGGTGCTGAGGCGATTTCCGCACCGAGCGGCACGACCCGTAAGGGATCGCCTTTTCGCAGATCGAAGCCTGATTCGATCAATGTGTTGATCATCAGGTGGCGCTGCAAGTCGTTGCCCACGAGTACAAGATCGCATCTGCGCAGGTTGTTCCTTAACCGTCTCAGGCTGGCATTGACGGTCGAAGGAGACTCAAACAGCTCTTCCAGCGGACGCGGCGCAACATAGTCGAGCACGACCGGAACCGTGTTGTCATGCGGCAGGAGGCCGAGCAATTCCCAGTAGGAAACGATGACTGCATCGGGTTTTCTCTCCAGCAAAATGCCCTGCAAATCGTCATGGTTTCGGAATGTCGATGCTTTCACCCCTGAACGGTCCGTATTCGGGCCCGCAAGCCAGACCTGGTCTGTCCGGTGACCCACAGATTCCAGCGCCGACCTGATCTGCCGGGTGCGCACCGCGTTGCCGCTGACAACTTCCTCGTTGCGCAGGGGGGGTTCCTGGGTGATCAGCAAAACGTTCATTGGCTGGCTGTTTATCAGTTACCCAGCAAAAGGAAAGTGGCCAGGCCGATGAAAGCCAGGATGCCGATGACATCGGTTACCGTGGTCAGCACGACGCCACCGGCAAGTGCCGGGTCGATGGACATGCGCTTAAGGATCACCGGAATTAACGCGCCCGCCAATGCACCCGCCAGCAGGTTAAGCAAGATGGCCGCGGCCATCACGAGTCCAAGCGGGATGTTGTCATACCAGAACGTCGCGATCAGGGCGATGACAATGGAGAACACCACACCGTTGAGTAAACCGACCGCCAGCTCTTTTCGCAACAGCGCCGGCGTGTTGGCGGAGCTGACCTGGCCGGTAGCCATTCCACGAACCATCAGCGTCAGGGTCTGGGTGCCGGCGATGCCACCCATGCTCATGACAATAGGAAACAGGACCGCAGTCGCTACGATCTGGTCCAGGGTGGGTTCGAAAGTGTACAGCACCATGGCGGCGAGGATCGCGGTGATCAGGTTGACGCCGAGCCAGATCCAGCGGCGCCTTGCTGATTGCACGATTGGTGCGAACATGTCGTCTTCTTCGTCCAGGCCCGCCATGGTCATCACCCGGTGTTCCGCTTCATCCCTGATGACATCAACCACGTCATCGACGGAAATCCAACCCAGCAGGTGTCGCTCGGAGTCGATAACCGGTGCAGTCACCAGGTCGTGGTGTTCGAACTCCAACGCAACCTGGCTCTCGTGCATGTCCACCGGTATCGTGATTGCCGAGGTGTCCATCAACTCGTCGACCCTGCTTTCCAGGTCCCGCGTCAGCAAGTCGGCCAGCTTGAGGCTGCCAAGGTAACGGCCGTGCCGGTCAATAACGAACAGCAAGTCGAATACTTCGGGTAATTCACCGCGCACCCGCAGGTAGCGGAGGACGACGTCGAGCGTCACGTCCGGGCGAATGGTCAACACATCCGGGTCCATCAGCCCGCCCGCAGAATCCTCCGGGTAGGAGAGCACCTTCGCCAGGCGCTCACGATCCTGCCGGTCGAGGCTGCTGAGCACCTTGCTGGTGACTTCTTCGGGCAGGTCGTCAAGAATGTCGGCCAGGTCGTCGAGGTCCAGGTCGTCGACCGCGGCGACCAGGTCTTCGGGAGACGTGTCACGGATCAGGCTGGCGCGTACCTCGTCGTTTACCTCGACCAGGACGTCGCCATCGAGGTCCGGATCGGTCATATCCCAGACAGCCAGGCGTTTCGCGATGGGCAGTGATTCCAGGAGGTCGGCGATTTCCGAGGCCGACAGGTTACTCAGCAGGTGTCGGACCTGGTTCTGCTTGCCGGAGTCCAGCGCCTCGGACAGGTGGTCGAGGTGGCGAGCGGTCTTGTCTTCGTGCAGTTGTTCCGCCATGTGATGCTCCCCGGGATTCAGCGACAAGGGTTCGAAGAAACCGCAGGCATTATAAGGGAAACGGAAGGATTATGGGTTGATCTGTGACCGGTCGAGTATTTCCAGCAAGGTGGGATCGTCCTGCCCGCCGGGATCGTCCAGCCATTGGTTGATGGCGACTTTCGCGGCAGAGATGTTGGTTTTCCTGACCACCTGCTTCACTTCCAGCAGGCGGGCCGGGTGCATGCTGAATTCTTTCAGGCCCAGTGCCAGGAGGAGCTGCGTGTAACGGCTTTCGCCAGCGACCTCACCGCAGACTGACGCAGGAATTTCAAGGGTACGCGCCACTTTGAGAATATGCTTGATAAGCCTTACGACGCCCGGGTGCTGCAGGTCATACAGGTGGGCAACCTGCTCGTCGCCACGGTCGACAGCCAGTGTGTACTGAAGAAGGTCATTGGTGCCTATGGAAACGAAATCCAGGTACCGGCCAAGGTCTCCTAGCGACAGCGCTGCGGCGGGGACCTCGATCATGGCGCCGAGCGGTATATTGGCGTCGTAGGGAAGCTTTCTTTTGTCCAGGTCCTGTTTGGCCTCCTCCACCAGTTCCTTTACCAGCTGCACCTCGCGCACACTGGTCACCATCGGGATCAGGCAACGGACCGGACCGGCATGGCTGGCCCGCAGGATGGCGCGAAGCTGCGTTTTGAAAAGCGCGGTATCACTCAGACATAATCTGATGGCGCGCAAGCCGAGCGCCGGGTTGACCGAGCGTCTCAGCTGCGAGAAATCGAGCACACCGGTGGATTTGTCAGCGCCCAGATCCAGGGTGCGGATGGTCAGGGGCTTGCCGGCAAGCGTCTGTATTGCCGAGAGATACTCTTCGAGTTGTGATTCCTCGTCCGGGGGTCTGCCCTGAAGGTACAGGAATTCCGTGCGGTACAAACCGATCCCCTGGGAACCTACCTCGACCGACTGGATCAATTCCGCCGGTCTTTCCGCATTGGCCTGCAGGCTGATCTCCACTCCGTCCAGAGAAACGGCAGGCCGGTCCCGCAGGGCGATCAATGACAGCCTGAACCTCTCGGCTTCGCGTTGAATTTCCTGGTAACGCTGCAGTCTCGCAGAATCGGGATCCGCGAAAACAGCGCCCAGGCCGCCGTCGACAATGATGGTGCTGTCTTCCCGCAACAGGCGCCGGGCCTCCCGGACACCAAGGACGGCCGGGATTCCCAGGCTGCTGGCCAGGATTGCGGTATGGCTGTGCGGGCCGCCATGCTCGGTAACGATTCCCGCGACACCACGCTCGTGGAGCAGGGCCAGTTCGCCCGGTGTCAGTTCTTTGGCGATAACCAGCGTGTCCGCCAGGCGGTCGGGGATGTTCTCGAACGGCTTGTTGGCTGTCTCGGCGCTGAGCTTGCTCTGGATGAGCCGCACCACCTGTGTCACGTCTTCACCCCGTGTGCGGATGTACTCATCGTCCATGCTGCGGAATTCGGAAAGCACCTGCTCCAGTTGGGATTGCAGAGCCCATTCCGCATTGCACAATTCTTCGCGGATATGAATTTCGGTGCTTTCCCGGATCTTGGAGTCACCCATCATCAGGACGTGGGACTGGATGATCTCCACGGCAGGGACCGCGACGTCCGGATGAATTTTGTCCGCCAGCTCGTTGAGCTGATCCCGGGCTGCGTCTACCGCATTTCGGTACCTTTGTATTTCGTTTTCGACATCGGCTTCACTGATGCGGTATTCACCGATTTCCAGCTCGTTTCGTTCCGCCAGGTGAACGCGGCCAATGGCAATGCCGGGTGCTACCGCATGCCCTTTCAGGGTCAGGCTCATTCTCCTTCTCCAAACCGGGCGAGGATCAGCCTGGCAATGGCCTCGATGGCCTGTTCTTCGTCGTCACCGCTGGCCTCGATGACCAGTTCAGTGCCTGGTGATGCTGCCAGTGTCAGCACACCCATGATGGACTTTCCGTTAATGGACCGGGTGCCTTTGTGGATGATTATCCGGGCATTGAATTCCGATGCACAATTGACCAACAGTGTTGCCGCGCGGGCATGAAGCCCCAGGCGGTTGATGATTGTCAGCGACCGGGAAATCATTTCTGAAAAATCTTCACGGCGTTTCTGCCGCCTTCAACGGCAATTTGGGTCAACCTTTCCAGGTTGGCTTTCCGGTAATTGCACACACGGATCAGCATGCCCAGGTTGATGCCGGTCACCATGACTCCGTGGTTGTCTTCGAGTATTTCGTTTACCAGGTTTGATGGACTGGAGCCCATCAGGTCTGTCAGAACCAGTATGCCTCTGCCGCTGTCCACCTTTTGAATGGACGAGAGGATTTCTTCGATGCCGCTTTGCCTGTCCGCCGAATGGTTGAAAGCGACCACGGGTATGTCGACCAGTCGCTTACCCAGTACAAACCCCGCTTCCTCAAGCAGGGAATGCCCGGTGCCGCCGTGCGTAACGATTACGATGCCTACGTTCACGCCTGCATTTCCCGGTGATGGATGAGTACGT
This sequence comes from Lysobacterales bacterium, assembly GCA_029287515.1. Taxonomy (GTDB): domain Bacteria; phylum Pseudomonadota; class Gammaproteobacteria; order Xanthomonadales; family SZUA-36; genus JAHEFT01. The sequence goes on along the minus strand of JARFQZ010000295.1, from coordinate 3,184 downwards.
TTTTATAGTCCTTCCCCAAACCCGTGGCAAGCTTGTCGACCAGGTAGACCGACCGGTGCCTGCCGCCGGTGCAGCCGATGCCCACGGTGACATAGCTGCGCTGGCTCTGCTGAAATTCCGGCAGCCAGCTTTTCAGGAAAGTGAGGATGTCAGACTGCATGCCTCTGACCGATTCGTCCTGCTCCAGCCATTCGCTCACGGCGGCATCACGGCCGCTGAGGTCTCGCAGTTCCTCGACCCAGTACGGATTGGGGAGGATGCGCGCATCAAAGATGAAATCCACGTCCTGGGGCACGCCGCGCTTGAATGCGAAAGATTCCAGGACAATGGTCATGGCCTCATTTTCCGAGCCCGCGCATTTCCAGACCTGTCGCCGTAGCTGGTGAATATTGGTGTCCGATGTATCAATGACCCAATCGGCCTTGCGCTGCAGATTGCTGAGCAACGCGCTCTCCTCGGCAATGGCCTGGGGCAGGGATTTTTGGTCGATGGTCAGTGGGTGACGGCGGCGGGTTTCGCTGAACCGCTTGATGATAGCCTTTGAATCGGCGGTCAGGAACAACAACTGACATTCCAGCCCGGAAGTTTCCAGATCAACCAACCAGGCCGGGATTTCTTCAAGGTCGATTGCCGGAGAGCGCGCATCCACGCCCAATGCGGCAATGGAATACCGGGACGGGTTGGATTTGACCTGTTGGGCGAATTCCTTCAACAGCGCTGCGGGCAGATTATCAACGCAATAGTAGCCGAGATCCTCGAGGGCTCGCAGAGCGGTTGATTTACCTCCTCCCGAGAGGCCTGTCACCAGGATGAGTTTCTGTCGCATAGGCGGGGTCATTTGTCCCTGATGCCACGGTTTTGCCGCTGAAGAATCCGCGAGTGCCGTTCAATAAATTCCGAGGCTGCATCAAAGCCCTTCATTTTCAGCATGAAATCACGAACGGCTGCTTCTGCGATGATGGAAAGATTCCGGCCTGCCATCACCGGAAGCGTGATTCTGGGGATTTCCAGGCCAAGAACCTGCATGGCACGGGTGTCGCCACGCAGGCGATCGATGTTTTCCGGGGAATTTCCGTCAGGAATTTTCAGGTGAATGATCAACCTGAGGAACTTGTTCAGCTTGACGGCGGCGTCGCCAAACATGTGGCGGACATTGAGTACGCCAAGCCCACGCACTTCCAGGCAATCCTGCAAGGCTTCGGGACAGGTCCCATCAATAATTTCCGGGGAAATCAGCGTGAACTCGGGTGCATCGTCGGCTATCAGCCGGTGGCCCCTGTTCAGCAATTCCAGGGCGAGCTCACTTTTGCCTGAACCGGGATCGCCGGTGATCAGGACGCCGATCGTGAAAACTTCCATGAACACACCGTGCAGCGTTTGTCTTTCCGCCAGCTTTCTGGAAATGTAGTACTGGAAGTAATTGACCAGTTCGTGCGCGGGGACGTCAGAGCGAATCAGCGCTGTACGGTTATTACAGGCGGCCTTCACGATCATCGGAGGAGGTTCGAGCGCATCTCCCACAACGATGGCGAGCGGCTCAGCGCTCAGAATCCTGGTTACGGTAGCAGGTCTTTCATTATCATCGAGGCCTTCCAGGAAATTGACTTCCTCCCGGCCGAGCACCTGCACCCTGTTTGGGTGGATGATGTTGAGAAATCCCGCCATGGCAGGCCGTGACGTCAGGTCTTCAGAAGACAGGAAACCGACGGAGTCATCCTCTGCTCCTGAAATCCATTGCAGACTCAGTCTGTCCTGAAGATCAGCGAAAAGCGTAAGGGCTGTTATCGAGTGGACCACGCCCTACAGTATTACAGACGGGTCTTTAACACTTCAATGCCTGGCCCGGGACAGAAGCTTCAGCAGCCTTCCCGAATTTTCGGCGGCGCGCAGTTCCTTGAGTAACTCCGGATCACTGAAAATTTCGGCAACCTGGGAGAGCAGTTTCAGGTGAGTCTCGCCACAGGACTCGGGCACGGCCAAAGCGAACAGCAGGTCAACCGGCTCTCCATCAATCGCATCGAAAGGCAGGGGTTTTTTCAACCGGATAAAGGAAACCTCCACATGATCTGTCCCCTTCACACGGCCGTGCGGAATAGCCACGCCTTTACCCAACCCGGTGCTGCCGAGTCGTTCCCGGGCGCAAAGGCTCTCGAAAATTTCTCGCTGGCTCACCTCGTCGCTGTTGCGGGCGAGGTCTTCGCTGATCAGTTCAAGCAGGCGTTTCTTGCTGCTGCTGTGAACGTCGCAGTGAATTTTCTCGGGGCTCAACAGATCACTGATCAACATGGTTTTCAACCAAGAGATGCGGCCCGCTTGGCTGCGCTGGCGTGGTGGCCCCGTATCTTGTCTTTATGGCGGCGCACCTGCTTGTCCAGCTTGTCCGACAATCCGTCGATCGCAGCGTACATGTCGGCGGCGGCATCCTGTGCGAACAGGGACTTGCCGGCGGCATGGACCGTTCCCTCGGCTTGTTGCTGTAGGGAGTTTTCTACTTTGAGAATGACATTAATGGATATCACGTGATCGAAGTGCCTGGAAATCCGTTGAAGTTTTTCAGTTACATATGCTCTCAGCGCGGGGGTTACTTCGATGTGATGTCCTGTAATGTTAATTTGCATGTCAGTCTCCGTTTGATGCCCTGCGCGTGACCTTTCCAGTTACCGGATGCCCGGCTGAAAATGGCTTTGCGCGAGGGGTGTTTTTGGCGTATCCGTCCCTTGAGGCCTTGATCATCCAGTTATTGAGAACGAGAAGGATTAAACAATCCATATCCTAATCTTATACTCGAAATGAAAAGTTGCCTAGTCCGGCTGATGACTCTCATCATTTAAACATTCGTCAATGACTGCTGTGCAACCGTCGATAGAGCCGGCGACGCTCCGCCGAAGAACCGATTCCAAGGGATTCGCGATACTTGGCCACGGTTCTCCGGGCAACGATAATCCCGGTGCTGCGGAGCAGGTCGGACAGGTCCTGGTCGCTCAGTGGCTGCCCGGGAGGTTCATTTTCCAGCAGCACCTGCAGCCGTGCTTTGACGGCTGTAGCGCTGATGGTCGTTCCCCGGTCCGTTCGGACATGGCTGGAAAAGAAGTACTTGAGTTCAAACAGGCCGCGTGGAGTGAGCATGTATTTCCGGGTCGTTGCACGTGACACGGTTGACTCGTGCACGCCAATTGATTCGGAT